>JBAZMN010000140.1:0-5545 GCA_041649735.1 Opitutaceae bacterium
CGCGGGCCTCCGTGTCGTTGATTCCGCGGACGTAATACTCCTGGGTCGGCATCGGCGGGGAATGTGGCGTGAAGGCCGGGAAGCGGCAAGCGCGTTTTGACGGGTTCCCGCGGCCCTGCAGGCCGGATCCGGGCTACATTTTTGTCAGCAACCGCAGGCCAAGGAGTTGCAGGCCGGTCTCGAGCACCAGCAGCGTCCGGTTGCAAAGCATCAGCCGGCGGGCGCGCACCGGCCCGGCGTCGACTGCCACCTTGTCGGCGTTGTAAAAAGTGCTGAATTCGCCGGCGAGCTCGTAGAGATAGGTGCAGAGGAAATGGGGGCGGAGATTGCCGGTGGCGGCGGCCAGGGCATCAGGGAAACGCACGAGCTTGCGGGCGAGGGTGGACTCGGCGGGCGTTTCGAACGGCGTGGCACCGGCTTCGGGGGCGGCATCGCCCGGGCGGAGTCCGAGCTTGCGGAAGATGCTGTGGATGCGGGCGACGGCGTAGAGCAGATAGGCGGCGGTGTTGCCGTCGAGTGAGATCAGCTTGTCCCAGGCAAACAGGTAGTCGCTGGAGCGGTTTTGCGAAAGGTCGGCGTACTGCACCGAGCCGACACCCACGATCCGCGCAATGGCGCGGCGCTCCTCCTCGGCCAGCTCCGGATTTTTTTCGCTCACGAGCCGGTAGGAACGCTCGACGGCCTCATCGAGCAGATCCTTGAGGCGGATGTTCTCGCCGCTGCGGGTCTTGAGCGGCCGCCCGTCCTCGCCGAGCACGGTGCCGAAGTCGACATGCTCGAGGCGGGGCAGGGCGCGGTCGGTTTTTTCGAACCACTTTTTCGCCGTCAGAAAGAGCTGCGCAAAATGGTCGGCCTGGCGCTTGTCGACGACGTAAAGCGCGCTGGTGGCGCGGAAATGTTCGGTCCGGTAGAGGATCGTGGCGAGGTCGGTCGTGGCGTAGTTGGCCGCACCGTCGGATTTGCGGATGATGAACGGCTGGGCCTTGAAGCGCGGGTGTTCGGGGTGAAAAACCACGAGCGCCCCCTCGCTTTCCTCCGCGAGGCCGCAGGCGGCAAGCTCGCCGTAGACCTGCTCGAGCCGGTCGTTGTAGAAGCTCTCGCCATGGACGGCGTCGAAACGGATGCCGAGCCGGTTGTAGATCTCCTGGAAGGCGGCCAGACTGGCCTCGTTGATCCTCCGCCAGATGCTGAGATTTTCAGGGTCGTGGGCCTGGAGCTTGACGAGTTCCTGCTGGGCTTCCCTGAGCACGGCGGGATCGGCCTCGGCGGCGTGATGACCCACCTTGTAGAGGCGCTCAAACTCCTCCAGCGGATCGCGGGCCAGGGCGGCGGGATCGAGGTGGCGCTTGTAAGCCCAGATCAGCTTGCCGAACTGCGTGCCCCAGTCGCCCACATGATTGTCCCGGATGACCTGCGCGCCGCTAAACTGCAGCAGACGGCTGATGGCCTCGCCGATCACGGCCGAGCGCAGGTGGCCGACGTGCATCTGTTTCGCCGTGTTGGGCGAACTGTAGTCGACCACGACGGTGTGCCCCTGTTCGGCGGCCGACGCGCCGGCGGCCAGTGCGTCGCGGGTGCCATGGGCGCGCAGCCAATCGAGCAAAGTGGCGGGCTTGAGCTTGAAATTGATGAAGCCCGGTCCGGCGATCGCGATGTCGGTGAGTGCAGCCAGTCCGCCGAGTTGTTGCACCAAGGCCTCGGCCAGCGCGCGCGGATTCTGGCGCTGGCGCTTGGCATAGGCGAGCACGCCGTTGGCCTGAAAATCGCCGTGAACGGGGTCGGCCGGTCGCACATCAGGCGTGAAGCCGGCCTCGGTCAGGCCCGCGCGAAGTGCGGCCTCGGCCAGTTCGCGCTCAAAGGCGGCGGCAAGATCGAAGCGAAGATCCATCCGGCCACTCAACGAAGCACCCGAAATCGCCGCAAGCCAGTAATCGGCCGGTGTTTGGCTCAAAAACCGGCAAAATGCCTTCAGGACTTTGTCCCAAGCACCGCACCTAAGATGGGTAAAATTGTCTCGACAAACAGGATAGATTGTTTTTTGTGATACACTTTTACCGCCATCGGACTCCGGCACTAACACGTTCCATGACAAGTCACATGAGAAAACGCCCCCTGCCGTCACGCAGGTTCATCAAGCCTTCCTTCAGCTATCTAATCGAGAAAAAGCGCGACGGGAATGAATTCACGCAGGAGGAGATTCGCTATATCATTGACTCCACGCTGGATGGAGAGATGCCCCAGCACCAGCTCGCGGCTCTTTTGATGGCGATTTACTTCGCCAACATGTCGGCGCAGGAGACGGCGATTCTCACCGAGGAGATGATGCTTTCCGGCGAAGTCATTGATCTATCGCACATCTCCAAGCCCAAGATCGACAAGTATTCCACCGGTGGCGTGGGTGACAAGACTTCGCTCGTGCTCGTGCCGCTGGCCATGGCCAGCGGCGTGGTGGTACCGATGATGTGCGGCACGGACCAGGAGTTTGTCGTCAACACGCTCGACAAGCTTGGCGCCATCCCGGGCTTCAAGGGACATCAGGGCATCCCTCATTTTACCGAGCAGTTGGGCCGCATCGGCGGCGCCATCACCCAGCAGGTGCCCGATCTCGCCCCGGCTGACGCCAAGTTTTATGAGCTGCGCAAAGATACCGGCACCATCCCGAGCCTGCCGCTCATCACCGGCAGCGTGCTCTCGCGCAAGCTCGCCGAGGGCTCCGAGGGCCTGGTGATCGACGTCAAATGGGGCAACGGCTCCTTCATCAAGGACCTTGAGCAGGCCAAGCAGCTTGCGCGCTCCATGACCCGCGTCGGTCGTTCGATGAAGCGCCGCTGCGTCGCGCTGGTCACCGACATGAACCAGCCACTCGGCGACTCGGTCGGCACCTCGCTCGAAGTCAAGGAGGCCATCCAGCTGCTCAAGGGCCAAGGACCCGAGGACGCGAAGGAACTCGTCCTCAAGCTCGGCATGGAGATTGTGCGCCTGGCCGGGGTGGCGGGATCCACGCTTTCCGCCAAGCAGACCGTGCAGCGCCACCTGACCGACGGCTCCGCGCTTGAGAAGTTCAAGGAACTGGTCAAGGCGCAGGGCGGCGATGTCTCCTTCATCGATCATCCGGAAAAATTCCCGCAGGCGAAGCACATCCGCAAGCTGCCCGCCCCGAAGCGCGGCTATGTGCACACCATCAACGCGGCCATGATTGCGCGCGGCGTGCATCTGCTCGGCGCCGGTCGCGACGAACCACACGGCCGGATCGACTACGCGGTCGGCGTGTCGGAGATCAAGAAGGTCGGCACGCAGGTGAAGCAGGGCGAGCCGCTCATGATGATCCATTACAACGATGAGGCGAAGCTCGAGCAGGCGCTGGAGTTCTTCAAGAACGCCTACCGCCTGGCGCCGAAGCGCCCCACGCCTCCGCCGCTGATCGTCGAGCGCGTAGCCTGAACTTTTCCGCCTTTCTCGGGCCGGCCGGATTTCCGGCCGGACTTTTGCTTTGCCCCCGCTGCCCCGGCCGCTTTGCGTGAGGCGATGGCCGACGAAACCGACCGCGCCCCCGATCACAACGACCTGATGCCGGAAAAGACCGCGCCCAAGGGACCGGTCGACCGCTCGGCGTGGGCGCGGCCGTGGGCGCAGCTGAAGTTCGTCACGTTTCAGCCGGCCATTTTCCCGCGCATGCTCGGCGAGGTGTCGCGCGACGCCAAGCCCGGCGCCCTCGTTGCGGTCTACGACAAGTTCGGCAACCGCATCGGCATCGGCCTCTACAACTCCCGCGCCAAGATGCCGCTGCGCGTCGTCGTGCACACCGCCGAGCCGCTGGGCGAGGAGTATTTCGATGCGGCCCTGCGCCGCGCCGTCGCGCTGCGCCGGGACCGGTTCAAACTCGACGCCCAGACCGACGCCTGGCGCGTCGTCAACTCCGATGGCGACGGCCTCAGCGGTCTGACGGTCGACCGTTACGCGGACGTGCTGTTTTGCGACGTCTACAGCCTCGGCGTCTTCCAGCGCCTGCCGCAATGGCTGCCGCGGTTGCACGAACTCTGCGGCACAAGGCACGTGCAGGTGCATGTCGACCACGATTTGGGCAGCCTTGAGGGCATCAAGCCGTCGCAGATGAAGGAGATCACGGCATCGGCCCCGGACAAGGTGCGCATCCGGGAAAACGGCGTGAAATTCGAGGTCGATTTTGCCGAGGGCCACAAGACCGGCTTTTTCTGCGACCAGCGCGACAACCGGGCGCGCTTTGCGAGACTGGTCAAGGACGCCCGGGTGCTCGATCTGTGCTGCTACACGGGCGGCTTTGCGCTCGGCGCCACCGTGCTCGGGGGCGCGGCGGATGCGACCGGCGTCGACCTCGATGAGACCGCGGTGGCGCAGGCGCGGCGCAACCAGAACCTCAACCAGGTGCCGCCGGCGCGGCTGCGCTGGGTGCACGCCGATGCCTTCGCCTATGCGCGGCAGATGCAGCAAAACGGGCAGCAATGGGATGCGGTCGTGCTCGATCCTCCGAAATTCGTGCTCACCCGCGAAGGCCCGGGGCATTACGAGGGCCGCCGCAAATACGAGGATCTCAATCAGCTCGCCCTCAGCCTGGTGAAGCCGGGCGGGCTGTTCGTCACCTGCTCCTGCTCCGGTCTCGTGAGCCTGGAGGAGTTCGAGGCGCACGTCATCAAGGCTGCGCACCGGCTCAACCGGCGGCTGCAGTTTTTCGACCGCACCGGCCCCGGGCCGGACCATCCCGTGTATTCCAACTGCCTCGAAAGCCGCTACCTCAAGGTTCTGTGGGCGCGCGTGGTGTGACCTGGATTCCCCAGGCGGAAGGGCTGCGCCTCTTCCGCCGGATTCAGGCGGTTTGCTTCTCACCCGGCCAGGGCGCGGCCGACGATCCCCTCGGCAGTTTTGCCAGCTTGTCGCCGAGGGCCTGCGCCACCAGCAGCGCCGCGGAGGCGGGGGCAACCCGGTCGGTGTTGATCACGAGGTCATAAAGGTGGGGATCGTCGATTTCCCGGTCAAAATATGTCTTCAGAAAACGGCGGCGGGCGCGGTCGTTCTTCTGGATGTGCATTTCGGCGGACCGCGCGTCGCAGTTGAGCAGCGCCATCATCCGGTTGACGCGCGATGCCCGCGACGCCACGAGCCGCAGGTGAAAACCGCCCGGCAGCGCCTGCGTGATGAGCTGGGCCGCCCGGCCGACAAAGATCACATGCCCGATCTCGGCCAGTTGCCGGATGGTTTCCGTCACCTTCTGTTCAATCTGCCAGAGCGGCGGATGCAGGCCGACCAGTTCGCCGATCACGGCCCGGAGCTCGGGAATCCGGTCCTCGGGAAGGAACTCAGCCAGCCGCTCCGGGAGATGGTGCACGGTGAGGGCGTGGGTGAGGAGGTTTTTGTCGAGGAGCACCCAGCGCTGGTTCCCGGGGCCAAACTGCCGGTCGAGCAGGGGCAGGAGCAATTGTCCCAGGGTGGTGGCGCCGGCGCCGGTTTCGCGGGAGATGGTAATAAAGGGGCGGACCTCGACTCCATAGTCGGACGGGTGGTGCGACGCTTG
>JBAZMN010000141.1:0-5541 GCA_041649735.1 Opitutaceae bacterium
TCGCGCGTCTCGTGGATGTTTTTGCCGGTGGAGAGGTCCATGACCGTGTCGGCGCCCCAGCGGATGGCCCAGCGCATCTTCTCGACCTCCTCCTCGATGGACGAGGCGACGGCGCTGTTGCCGAGGTTGGCGTTGATCTTCACGAGGAAATTGCGGCCGATGATCATCGGCTCGAGCTCGGGATGGTTGATGTTGGCCGGGATGATGGCGCGACCGCGGGCGACTTCGCGGCGGACAAACTCGGGGGTGATGGTGCGCGGGATGGCGGCGCCGAGCGCCTGGCCGGGATGCTGGTGGCGCAGCGCATCGCGCGGCGCGTCGGGCGCGGTCTCGAGCTGCTCGCGGGCGGCCTGCAGCCGGGTGTTCTCGCGGATGGCGATGAACTCCATTTCGGGTGTGATCAGGCCGCGGCGCGCGTAGGCCAGCTGGGTGACGGCATCGTGCCGGGCGCGCCGCGGCCGGCGGCGCAGGGCCGGAAAGCGCGCCCACCGGCCGTCCTGCCGGGCCTGCTCGGCATGGACGTCGCTCAGATAGCCGTTGTCGAGAGGCTGCACGGTGCGGCCGTCATAGTCCTCCACGTCGCCCCGTTCGCGAATCCACGACTGGCGCAGGGGCGGCAGGCCGCGCGTGGGATCCTGGTGAAACGAAGGTTCACCCCACGGGCCGGAGGTGTCGTAGACCCGGACCGGTTCGTTGGCGGCCAGCCGGCCATCAAGCCCCCGGGTGGGTTGGAGGGAGATTTCCCGCATGGGCACGCGCAGGTCGGGACGCGAGCCGGTGACATAGACCCGGCGGCAGGCCGCGTTCAGCTCAGGAGTGCTGCTGGCACCGTTGCGGGAGGCGGTGGAATGGATGACGGTGGACATGGTCGGATAAGTCAGGGGCGGCTCATGTCGTCGGAGTGTCCGCGCCGCCCCGCCGCAACGGCGGGGCAGGCGTTCCCTACGGCGGCATGACCCGCATCAGGTTCGGAGGGTAGAGGAGGCGATCGTTCTCCAGTCTCAGTCCGGCGCGGCGGACTCCCCATTTTGGATGATGTGACAACCATGTCCATGCCGGCCGCTGATGCAAAGCGAAACTGCGGTTTGCCGGCGACCGGGGGCATCGCAGCGGTTGCCTGCTCACGGGCAAGATGCCCGTGCCACGTGGCATGAGCGTCCCCGCCCATGCCCGAAAATTTCGATGCGGCCTCAGAAACCGTTGCGGCGATTCGATGATCCGGCCGGATCATCGAATCGCCTGCGCAATTCCTGCCGGACGGGGGGCGGTTGTGCCGGTTGCGGGGCCCACGCCCTGCCAAAATGACAAACGCGGTGTCCGGCCGCCTTCTCCTCGGGCTCCCGGCGCGTCAGGGCAAGCCCACCCTGCAACATCCGCAAGGGCGGAGGGGGCGATTAACCAGGAAATTTTCACGAGATATTTGAGCTCGTTTCCATCCGGATCATCCCGCAAACTCCGTGAAGCATGCCGATGAAGATCGTCCTCATCGAAGATCAGGCGATGTTTCGGGATTTGCTCAAAAAAATCTGCCGGGAGCATTTCCACCTGAGCGTGGTTGGTGAAGCGGAGGATGCCGCGACCGGCCTGGCTTTGTGCCGCAAGCACAAGCCCGCGATGGTCCTGCTCGACCTCAATCTCCCCGACCGGGACGGCTTTTCCCTGGCCGACGACCTCGTGAAGCTGGACCCGGACATCCTCATCCTTGCGGTGTCGTCCGAGTGCGACGATTACACGCTCTACCGCGTGCTCAATTCGGGCATGCACGGTTATGTCGACAAGGGCCGCCAGTCCGTCGAGGTGCTCAAGCAGGCCATCGACGAGGTGCTCAAGGGGCGGGTCTTCTTTACCGAGGTGGTGCAGCAGGTGCGGCAGCGGCTGCGCACGGAGCCGAAGGCCTTTCCCAAGCTGCTCACCGAGCGCGAGCAGCAGCTGCTCACATTGCTGGGCAGCGGCATGAGCGACGAAGAGGTGGGGGGAGCGCTCAAAATCAGCCGCTACACGGTGCAGCTGCACCGGCGCAACATCATGAGCAAGCTCGACCTGCACCGCGGCTCCGATCTCATCCGTTACGCGGTGACCAAGGGCTTCGCGAAGCTCAACGCGTTTCGAGTGCAGCCCGCAGATTCTCCTTCAACCCGCCCACCTCCGCCTCGAACGAAGTGAGCACGGAGCGCGGCGTCTCGATGTCGCCGTTGCGCGCCGCCTCCTGGATGGTGGTGGCCACGGCCGCAACCTGGCTGGCGGAGATGAGGGCCGTCTGGGAAAGAATGCGATGGGCCTGCCGGCGCGTGTTCTCGATGCTGCCCGTGCGCACGGCCTCGCTGAGCAGGGCGACGTCCTTGTCGAGGGCGGTGATGAATTCTTCCGCCAGCTGGCGCATCTTTTCGGGTTTCTGGTCGGCCATGTAGCGGAAGATGGACAGGTCGAGGGTCTTGCGGGGCGGCTCCTCGGCCGTGCGGATCTGGATCGAAGAACCCGCGCGGAGCGGGCCGCTGAGGTTCTGGATCGTGGCCTTGATCTTCTCGGGGCTGAGCGGCTTGGCCGCAAAGCCGTCCATGCCCGCCTCGAGACAGTCGTGCCGTTTCTCCGGCGTGGAATAGGCGGTCGTGGCGATCACGAGCGTGTGGCGCTCGGGCGGCTCCCACTGCCGGAAACGGCGGGTGACCTCGACGCCGTTGAGGCCGGGCAGGTCCCAGTCCATGAACACGATGTCGTAAAGGTTGGTCTGCAGTTTCTCGAGGGCGATGTTGCCGTCGGTGGCATGGTCGGTCTTGTAGCCGAGCCGGGTGAGGATGCTGTCGATGACGAGGAGGTTGTATTCCTGGTCCTCGACGATGAGGGCGCGGGTGGTGGGGGCCGGCCGCGGCCGCTCCTCGACCACGACGGGCCCGGCCTGGAGGACGGGCACCGGCAGCGCGACCTTGAACCAGAACGTCGAGCCCCGGCCCGGCGTGCTCGTGAGACCGACCGCGCCGCCCATCTTTTCGGCATAGGCGCGGCAGACGGCGAGGCCGAGGCCGGTGCCGCGGATTTTTTCCTGCTGCGCCCGGCGGCCGCGGTTGAATTTCTCAAAGAGCTTCGGCTGCTCGTCGTAGGGGATGCCCGGCCCCTCATCACGCACCTCGATGGCGATCTCCATCGTGCCGCCGGGCGCGGACCGGCCCTCGACGGCGATTTCGATCGCGCCGTGCCCGGCGTATTTCAGGGCGTTGGCCACGTAGTTGATGATGATCTGCTTGATCTTGGCCTCGTCGCCGACGACGGTCTCCGGGAATCCGTGGCTCACCCGCGTGCCAAGGGGCATGTGCTGCTCCTGCGACTGCCAGGCGAAGATGGCCACGACGTCGGCGAGCACGCTGCGCAGGCTGAACGGCTGCGCGTCGATGGTGATGCGGCCGGCCTCGATCTTGGAAAAGTCGAGCACGTCCTCGACGAGGGTGGAGAGATACTCCGCGCACTTGCGCAGCGAGACGGCCATGCCGCGCTGCTGCTCGCTGAGCTGCGATTCCTGCAGCAGGCCCGCGAGGCCGATGACGCCGTTGAGCGGATTGCGGATCTCGTGGCTCATGTTGGCGATGAAGTCGGTCTTGGCGGCGTTGGCCTTGGCCAGCTCCTCGGTGCGGCGGCGCACGAGCGTCTCGAGCTGCCGGGTGCGCACCCGCATCTGGCGGACGCGCAGCCGGTAGCCGCCGTAGACGCTGCCGGCGGCCGTGAGCGCGAACAGGGTATAGGCCCACGGCGTGCGATACCAGGGCGGCAGGATGAAGAACGGGTAGCTGGCCGGCTCGCTCCATTGCCCGGCGCTGTTGACGGCGCGGACCTTGAAGACATAGGCGCCTTCGCCCAGGTTGGTGAACTCGCGGAAGTTTTTCGCGTTCGGTTCGGTCCACTCGCGCTCGAATCCCGCGAGCTGCGTCTGGTAGCGCACGTACTGCCCGTCGCGGTAGGTCGTGGCGGCGAATTCGAACTGCAGGTGATTGCGCGCGTAGGGCAGGCGGGGCGGCTGCGCGGTCAACAGCGGCAGTCCGGCCTCGGCCCCGGGCACCGGCGTCCGCACGGCCCGCAGCAGGGTGTTGAATGGGGCGGGCTGGTCCTGCAACTCATCCAGCTTCACGCGCAGCAGACCCTCCGAGCCGCCGATCCAGAGCACGGGCCGGCCGTCCTTCGCCGGGCCTACGGACGGCAGGCCCTCCGACTGGCCCGTCTCAGCCTTGGCGACGGCGGAATCCCTGGCGAAGGAGGACGGGCCCGGCGACTCCTGCTGGAAATAGAGCACGTTGGGCGTGCCGGCGCGATCGAGCCCGTTGACCGGAAGCGGACGCCACGACGGACGGCGGTGTTCATCGAGCGTGAGCGCGCCCACGACGGGCCGGGTGCCGCCGCCCGGCAGCGACGCCTCGGCCGCGAGCCAGACGTTGCCGTCGGCGTCGGAATTGGAAAGCGCGAGGCCCCTGGCCAGGCCCTGCAGCGCGCCCACCCGGTAGAACGTGTCGTCGATGGGATTGTGGGCGAGAATGCCGGCACTTGTCAGCAGGAGCAGATAGTGCTGAAACGCACCGACCGTGATGCTGCCGGCGTCGGCCGGCAACATGGCGCCGGGCTCGAAATGCGTGATTTTTGGCGACGCGCCGGCTTCGCCGAAGGCGATGCGCAAAACTCCCTTCGAATAGGTGCCCGCCCACAGATTGCCCTGGATGTCTTCGGCCAGCGACGTCGCTACGTCAGGGATAAGCGCCTGTTGCGGATGCACCTGCCACTGGCCGTTCGCCTCCGTGAGCCAGCCCACGCTTTTCGGATCGGAGAAATAAATCCGTCCGGGATGATGGCGGGATGCGAGCAGGTTCCCCACATCCAGTGGAGTGGAGTAGACTACCTTTAGAGTATCATCCGGTTGCAGCAAACGCACGCCGCTGAATCCCGCATTGAGCAGTCCTCGTGAGTGCGGCAGCAAGGTGCTATTGCTGAGCTTCAAGTCGGCCTGCGGCAGCAATTCAAACTCAGCCGAAGATCGTGCATTAAGCCCAGGTTTCAGCGCAAAGACCCCGTCGCTGGTGATGACATACAGGTGGCCATCCTGTGCTGCGATCGACCGGACGGACCTCCCGGTAAGATTGCTGGCCTCGTTGAACAGGGTCACGGCGCCGCGGCTGTCCATCCGCGCGATACCGGCATCGGTCGTGATCCAGAGATTCTTTTCGCGGTCGAGGAAGAGGCTGTTGATCGCCTGATCCGGCAGGCCCGATGTCCGGTCGATGACGCGCAGGATCTTTCCCTGGTTGTCGACGAGGATGACGCCGCCATGATAGGTGCCGACGGCGAAGGCGTGATCGTCGATGGCGGTGGCGCAGGTGTAGATATTGTCCTTGATGAACGGGCCGCAGTCTCCCGGCAGAAGCATAAGTTTCGACCCTTCGAGGCGGGCCAGACCCGCGGTGGTCACGGCGAGAAAGGAGCCGCCCTTGCTCGGCTTGAGGTAGCAGGGCAGAATTTTTGCCGCCGGATCGTAAGGCACGACCAACACCGGCTCGTCGCCCTCCAGTT
>JBAZMN010000142.1:0-5537 GCA_041649735.1 Opitutaceae bacterium
CCTCGTCGATGACGGGCACGCCGAGGGTCTTCGCCTTGTCGAGCTTCGAGCCGGCCTCGGCGCCGGCGAGCACGTAGCTGGTCTTCCGGCTGACGCTGCCGCTCACCTTGCCGCCGGCGGCTTCGATCCGCGCCGTGGCCTCCTCGCGGGTCAGCGTGGGCAGCGTGCCGGTGAGCACGAAGGTCCGGCCCGCCAGCTGGGTCGTCCCGCCGGCGGGGCGCGCGGGCGCGGTCGGGGCCAGGCCGAGCGCGAGCAGACGGCTGACGAGCGCGCGGTTCCGCGGCTCGTTGAAATGCGCGGTGATCGCCTCGGCCATGGTCTCGCCGATGCCGGCGATGGTCAGCAGGTCGTCGCGCTTCGCCTCGGCCAGCGCCTCGAGGCTGCCGAACTTGCGGGCGAGGTCCTTGGCCGCGGACGAGCCCACGTGCTGGATGCCGAGACCGTTGATGACGCGCCACAGCTCGGCGTGCTTGCTCGCCGCGATGGCCGCGAGCAGGTTGTCGGTCGATTTCTCGACACTCTTGCCCAGCGTCAGCAGGTCGTCGCGCCGCAGGCGGTAGATGTCGGCGAGGCTCTTCACCCACCCCTTTTCCACCAGCGTGTCGACCATGGCCTCGCCCAGGCCCTCGATGTCGACGCCCGCCTTCGAGGCGAAATGCTGCACCCGGCGGCGCACCTGCGCGGGACAGTCGGGATTGGGGCAGCGCAGGGCGACCTCGCCCTCGTACTGCACGACCCGGGTGCCGCACACCGGACATTTGCCGGGAAAGACGTAGGGCGCGGCGTCGGGCGGCCGGCGCGCGAGGTCGACGCCCACGACGGCCGGAATAACCTCGCCGGCCTTCTCGACCCGGACGATATCTCCGACGCGGATGTCCTTGCGCACGATCTCGTCCCGGTTGTGCAGCGTGGCCCGCGCGACGGTCGTGCCGGCCAGGACCACCGGCTCGAGCTCGGCCACGGGGGTGAGCACGCCGGTGCGGCCGACCTGCACGGTGATGGCGTTCAGGCGCGTCTCGGCGCGCTCGGCGGCAAACTTGTAGGCGATGGCCCAGCGCGGCGCCTTGGCGGTGCTGCCGGCCTCGCGCTGCTGCGCGAGCGCGTCGAGCTTCACCACCGCGCCGTCGGTGGCGTAGGCAAAGGCGTGCCGCAGCCCGCCGAGCTCCTGCACGGCCCGCCACGTTTCGTCGATACCGTGCGTGGTCCAGAATTTCTCCACCGTCGGCAGGCCCCAGGCGCGCACCAGGCCGTGGAAGCCGCTCTGGGTCTCGGCCGCCGCCGGCTCGCAGAAGCCGAGCCCGTAGAGGACGATCTCGAGCCGCCGGCGGGCGACCTCGCGCGGGTCGAGCTGCTTGATCGTGCCCGCCGTGAGGTTGCGCGGGTTGGCGAACAGCGCCTCGCCGGCCTCCTCCCGCTCGCGGTTGATGCGCTGGAACTCCGCCAGCGTCATGTAGATTTCGCCCCGAATCTCAATCGTATCGGGAATCCGTCCGGCTTTGGCGTTTGGCCCTTTGAGATTTGGCCTTTTGAGCTCCTTGGGGAGCGTCTTGATGGTCTGCGCGTTGACCGTGATGTCGTCGCCCTCGACTCCATCGCCCCGGGTGACGGCCCGCACCAGCGCGCCTTTCTCGTAGGTCAGGCTCACGGCGATGCCGTCGACCTTCGGCTCGACCACATAGGCCAGGTCTTCGCGGCCGAAGAGCTTCACCAGCCGCTGGTGGAACGCGCGCAGCTCGTCCTCCGAATAGGTGTTGTCGAGGCTCTGCATCGGCTGGCGGTGCCGGTAGGCGGCGAACCCCTCGATCCGGTCGTCGCCGACGCGCTCGGTCGGGGAACCGGCGGCCTTGAACTGCGGGAACTGCGTCTCGAGGTCGGCCAGCTTGCGTTTCAGCCGGTCATACTCGAGATCCGTGATCTCCGGCTTCGCCTGCCGGTAATACAACTCGTCATGGCGCGCCACCTGGGCGCGCAGGTCGGCGATGCGTTGCCTGGCCTCGGCGGAAGTCATTCCGTCTGATTAGGTCGCGGTTCGGGCAAAATTTCAACTCGGGTCTGACGGGATGCATCGCCCGACGGCCGGCCAGGCTCTGCCGTGGCCGCGACGCGCGGGCACCGCGGTCGCGGCCTGCTCATCCCGGGGAAGCATTTGACCACCGGTTCGTTTTGGCCTGGTATGGCCCGCGATGACAAAAAAGCGACCGTACAGGATGGCAAAGATCATGAAAAATCTGGCGACGAGTCTGGTTCTGGTTGGGCCGCTGATGTCGGCGGCGGAGAGGCCGGCTCCGGCCGCGGCCAAGCCGGATTTCTGCATGTTTTTGGCCAACCACTGGAGCTACACGGGGGTTGGATGGTCCTACGGGCTGAAGTCGTGCGTGCAGTCCGTCACCGACTGCCTCGACATGGCCGACTACGCTCCCAGCGTGAAGACCGGCATCAACCTCGACGCCGCCGCTTATCCCCTGATTGCGGCATCCAATCCGGAGGTGATCGAGCGCCTGAAGCGCTATCTGGCCGAGGGCAGGGTTGAGATCATCGGCGGCACCTACGGCCAGGCCATGGGGACGATGGTCTCCGGCGAGTCCAACATCCGCCAGCTGGTCGCGGGCCAGCAGACGATCCGGCAGACGCTGGGAGTCACCGTTTCCGCTTTTCTTGAGGAGGAGGAGTTCACCCACCCCCAGCTGCCGCAATTGCTCAAGGGCGCCGGTTACCGCTGCGCCAGCGCCGCCCAGTGCAACACCTGGGGAAAGCACGGCAGCCCGCCCCTCGATCTGAACGTCTTCCAATGGCAGGGGCTCGACGGCACCTGCATCCCGACCACACCGATCAACGGGCTGGTGTTTCACCCTCCTGTGGTGACGCACGACATCGAGTGGCTCTGGTCGCCGGAAGGCCGCCAGCGGGTGGAAAAATTAGGGCAGTTGGGCGTGCCGCTGGCCATCAAGTGGGTCGAGTTCGGCTGGGGCCCCGGCGAGCTGGACGGCAAGACGGCCAACAAGTTCTTCGCCGCCAAGTATCGCGAGCTCGCCACGAAATACAACGTACGGCACACCACGCTGACGGAATACCTCGATCACTACGGCGCCCAGGCGAAGGAACGGATCCAGTGGCGGATGGACGACTTTCACAAACTCGAGCCCTGGGGCTGCGGCGGCGACCAGATGCGGCGCACGGAACGGGAGCTCGAGGCGGTGCTGACCGCGGCGGAGCGTTTCGACGCGGCGGCCTCCCTGCTGGGCTTGGCGCCGGGACGGGAAGCGGATTTGGACGCCGCCTGGAAATACCTGCTCACCGCCCAAAGCCACGACGTTTCCCTCTGCGAGTACCAGGACGAGGGACTCGACTACAACGGCATCAACGATCCCGCGGCCCGGCAATTTCTGGCGGCTACGGGCTCCGCCGGGGAGAATGCGAACGTGAAGACGTGGGGGGATATGGGCTTCCGCCAGATGGCGGTGGCGGGGAAGACGGGCCGCACGATCATGGATTCGGCACTGCACGCGATCGGCGCCGCCGTCGACACCGCCGCGATGAGTCGCGGCCGGACGGCGGCCATCGTGTTCAACTCCGTCGGTTCCGGTCGGGACGCCACCGTCACGGCCCGCGGTGTACCGCTCCAAGCCGGCGGCCGGGTGCTTGTCCGCGATGCCGCCGGTCAGCCGGTTCCCTCCCAGGTGGTGGCGTCCGAACATCCCGGCGAGGCGGACGTGCTGTTTCAGGCCCGCGAGCTGCCGTCGTTCGGGTACGCCACGTACTATCTCGACCAGGCCAAGTCCGACCCGGCCGCGCCCGAGAGCGACCTGCGGACTTCCGACACTGGATGGAGGCTGGAGAACGCCTGCGTCACCGTCGACCTCGACCCTGTGAACGGCGCGATCATCCGCCTGGTCGACCGGCGGTCGGGCCTCGACCTGATCGACGGCAAACAGCGGGCGTTCCCGATCTTCAGCGGCCGGCCCAACCGGAAGGATCCTTACGGCAAGGAGGCACCGGAGGCATACGACAGCACGTCGTCCAGGGCCGAAATCAGCTGGGTGGAGCGCGGACCGGTGCGGGCGGTGGTGAAGGTCGCCCATGCCTGGCCGATGATGCGGCTCGAATACTGGATCACCCTGCACGCCGGCTCGCCGGAGGTGGACGTGCGCATCCGCGTGGCGGCCGACGTGCCCCCGGAGGCGACCTCGGAGCGGGTCAACGTCTGGCAGCCGCCCCTGCACATCCCCGACGGCTACTGGTTCTCGTTCGCCACCGCCTTCCCGCCGACAGCGGTGATCCGTGATTTCCCGTTTGGCGTCGAGCCCTGCGGCAAGAATGCGATTGATGCGCTGAACTTCGTCGACCTGGTCGGGCCGCGGGGCGGCCTGCTGCTCGTGCACAGCGGCACGCAATACTTCAAGCGCAGCGGCGAGACCGTCTTCTCGAACCTGGCGATGCGCGACTGGCACGGCATCTTCATGAAGAAATCCGGATGGCCCCGGCTCGCGGAATACCGGTTCGCCCTGGTGCCCCACGGCCCGGACTTCACCAACGCCGACCGCCTCCGCTGCGTCGAGAATTTCGACCAGCCGCCGATCTGCCTGCTCGAAGGACTGCACGCAGGGCGGCTGGTGCGGCAGCGCCAGTTCATCTCCCTCTCTTCCACGGATCTCCTGCTCTCCGCGTTTCACGGAGTCGGCCAGGGCGCGTACGAAGCGCGGGTTGTCGAGCAGGACGGGCGGCCGGCCCGCGGCCGGTTGAGCCTCGACCTGCCGGTCAAGCGCTATGCGCCCTGCGATCTGCTCGGCCAGACGCTGGCGCCGCTGCAACCGACGGCCGGGGGGGCGATTCCGCTCGCGCTCACCCCCTGGCAGATCAGGACGTTGCGGATTGAGGCAGATCCAAAAGACCGCGGAAACTGATGGCCCTCGCACAATTTCGGATCGAGCGATCACTTTTTCGGACTGGTGGAGCGGGCGATTTTTGTCCGTCAATGATCAATCGCCACTCCGATATCTTGCTCATGCAGTTGGGCGCGCTTCTCCACGATTTGCCATCACACCAAAGGTGGAGCCCGCCATCCTTGGCGGGCTTAAACCTGCCGGGACGGCAGGTTCCACCTCGGCCCGCTCGGCGAGCCTGCGATGACAAGGCAAACTGATCCACTACCCACGGGTCTGACTGGTTGTGTTGTCCGGCTGCGGATCGGATCCAGTTGGGGACGCGACGCCCCCTGGGCTCCGAAGGCCCGGCGAAGGAGGCTCGTCGCGTGGGCGTGAGAAATTCTCGTCGGCGACGAGGGCGTCGCCGCTCCAGGCCCGCGGTTTCTCTCGCTCCGGCAGAAATCCGCCCTGCCGCCGGCGGCGCACCGGTTGCTCCAGCAGCCGTCGGTACCACATCCAGCTCAGGTAAAGGATGACCGCCACCGCCGCCCCCAGCGTGTCGGCCATCCAGTCGTCGAACTCCATCGAGCGATACGGCGTCAGGCTCTGCAGTAACTCGGTGGCCGCACCGTAAACTGATACGAGCACGATCGCCCACCAGGAGCCGATCAGCGG
>JBAZMN010000143.1:0-5533 GCA_041649735.1 Opitutaceae bacterium
CCGCCGCGAAACCGTGCGCCTGCTTGAGTCGATGCGCGGCCGCCCGGGGCACATTTGCAACCTCGGCCACGGCATCCGCCCCGACGCCCGGCTCGAGTGCGTCGCCGCGCTGGTCGACACCGTGACGGCGTGGAAATAAGCCAACCCCCGCTTGCTTGCTCCCTGCGGCGCTTCTGCCTATCCTAGGACCTCAATTGGCAATACCACACATTGGTCTGCCTAAACAATGTTGGCCGAAAGCGATAGCGTATGATGCAGCGTAGAGTAATTCCTCCATTGTTCACGCCCGACAATGAGCCGTATCTTGGGCGTGACACCGTGCTTTGGTTCGACCGCATCATTTGCTGGTCTATGGAGTCGAATACACAGGTTGCCGCTTGGACACGCCGGAACTCGAAGACTCTGACCCCACTTCAGCGGGCCGCATGTCAGATTCTTCCTCAAGGAGTCGGCATCGCTCTCAGCATTCGAGAGTTGATTCGACAGGCATACCTGTTCTCCGCTCTGATCCTTGTCCGCTCGTTGATTGAGCGCGCAGCCGTTGTCTCCTACCTCGATACGAACCCGAGCGCAGTGTCCGAGTGGGAGAATGGTTGGCGTTACCGGGAGAGACCCAAGCTCGCCACGATGCTTGCTTCGATGGCGGGCGGCGTCCCTGTCGCAGAAGCCCAGAAGATATGCGACGCACACAATCACATGGTCCACGGTGACCCGTTGAGTTGCAGTAATAACCTCATCACTCTTTCAGACGGTGCCGCTGGCTACGCCAGCGGCAAGATACTGAACAACCCGAAATTGTGCGACGAGGTAGCGATGGAGTCTCAGTGTTATCTCGTCGTTTTAAGCGGTCGTATGTCGAGTATCTTTCCGGATGCTGGAGTGCAGAGTGCTCCAGAAAAGCAAGAGGCAAATGGGTCAGGCGGTGGATAGTGATATGATTTTGATGCCCGATCTCGGATATCAATATCCACCGCCTGACCCATTATGCCATCCTCCCTCCGAACGTTACAGATGAGTTGTTTTGGCTTGCCGACTGGATTGTCGATTCTCACGAACATTTCCAGTCTGCAAGGCCGCCCAGCCCCGAAGCGAAAGCGATGATCGATTCGGCCTTGAATAAATTGACTAACAAATCGCCGGAGCCGACTCCGGGCAGCGTCACGCCGGCTGCAAAAGCACCCGGCACGCCGCCACCCTCCTCGGCTCAGCTCTAGCCGTTCGGCGTAGTCAGGAAGGAAAGCCACGGTTGACCCTGCTCCGCCCTGTGCCATGCTGAGACCTATGAAAGGCGAATTCACCGCGATCATTGAGGAAGCCCCGGAAGGCGGCTACTGGGCGATTTGCCCCGAGGTCCCCGGCGCCAATGGGCAGGGAGACACCGTTGAGGAGGTAAAGGAGAGTCTGCGGGCGGCCATTCGCCTGGTGCTGGAGGATCGGATCGAGGACGCGCGCCGGGGTCTCCCGGGTGATGCGATCCAAACGGTGATCGCCGTCTGATGAAATGCCGCGACCTGGAAAAGAGGCTCCGCCACTCCGGTGTTACCTGAAACGTGAAGGCGGGGCACACTCGCTCTGGATCAACCCGCGGACGGGCGTGGTGGAAGCGGTTCCACGACATGCGGAGATCAAAGAGCCACTGGCGCGGAAGATCTTGAAATCCCTCCACGCCGAATGACCGCCCGGCGAACGCCGGCCCAAGAACCAGATCGCCCCACGAGCGCCACCGGTGAGTTTCGATCGTTGGCCTACAGGAAAGTGGAACATGAGACCATGAATCCAAAGGTCGTGATCCGGAACGAGACGCCGGGCGATGCTGGCGCGATTACGGCGGTGACCATCGCTGCATTCCGGACCCTGGAGATCAGCCACCACACGGAGCAGTTCATCATCGAGGCGCTGCGTGCCGCCCAGGCCCTGACGGTATCGCTGGTCGCAGAGGCGGAGTGCCGGGTGATCGGGCATATTGCCTTCTCTCCCGTGACCATTTCCGATGGCGCATCGGACTGGTATGGCCTTGGACCGGTTTCCGTTTTGCCGGAGCACCAGCGGCAGGGCATCGGCCAGGCGCTGATCAAGGCAGGGTTGTCCCGTCTGCAAGATCTGCATGCCCAAGGATGCTGTCTCGTGGGACACCCGGATTACTACCGGAAATTCGGATTCAAGAACATGGCTGGACTCGTGCTTGAGGGAGTGCCACCGGAGGTCTTCTTCGCCCTATCCTTCGACGGGCATGTTCCGCAGGGCACGGTCGCTTTCCACGAAGGATTCAAAGCGGATGGCCCGCCAGGGCTGCGGTGTTTACCGCGCGCCTGACCTTGGGCGCTGATCGGCCGTGACGGCGAAAGGCGGCGGGATTTTTCGCGACTGCGGCGGGAAGTCCGGGATCGGATGGACTACCCGCCGATGCCGGCGGGACCGTTGGTCGTCTCGAGCGTTCGGCTTGAAACACGTCAGCAATACGCCATATTGCCACTCTGATGCGCCATCTCTCGTTCGAATGGGACCCCAAGAAGGCGGCAGCCAATGCTGCCAAACATGGCGTTTCGTTCGACGAGGCGCAGACGGTGTTCTCTGACCCGCATGCCCTCTTGATACCTGATCCAGACCACTCGATGGTGGAGGACCGGTTCATTTTGATGGGCATGAGCGCTCATCTCCGCGTGCTGGTCGTGGTGCATTGTCTGCGGAAGCAAGGCTCGGTGATCCGGATAATTTCGGCTCGGCGGGCTGGCACGAAAGAAAAACAACCCTATCTCGCGAGGCTGTCATGAGACCAGAATACGACTTCTCGAAAGCGAAGAAGAACCCATATGCGAAGCGGCTCAAGAAGGCGGTAACCATCCGCCTGGAGGATGAAGTGATCGGCTACTTCAAAGCGATGTCTACCGATACCGGGATTCCTTACCAGAATCTGATCAATCTCTACCTCCGGGATTGCGCCCAGACACAGAAACGCCTGTCGCTGGATTGGCGCCCACACAAAGTAGCATGATTTGAGGGAGCGGAATGGGGTCCCTGCTGGGGTTGCGCTGAATTGACGGACCGCTGGTAACCGCCATTGCACCGGCTGGTAGGCATGGGGATCCGCACCTGCAGAAAAGGCGCGACTTTGGCCGGGGCTTGCCCTCAAATCCGGTCCGATCCCGTGGCTGAATCGAAGACCAAATCCATTGCCGTCGTGGGCGGCGGCGTCACCGGTCTCACCGCCGCCTGGCGGCTGCACACCCAGGGCCACCGTGTCACCGTTTTTGAGCAGGCCGACCGCGCCGGCGGGGCGGTGACCACGGTGACGCGCGACGGCTGGCTCGTCGAAAGCGGGCCCAACTCCATGCTGGAATCGCCCCAACTGGACGCGCTGGTGGACGAACTCGGCCTCGGGGCGGAGCGTCTGTATGCCGCTCCGGCCGCAAAAAACCGGTATCTCGTCCGCGGGGGCCGGCTCGTGCCGGTGCCCATGGCGCCGCACCGGATCCTGACGACGCCGCTGTTCTCGCTGTGCACGAAGCTGCGCCTGTTCGCCGAGCCCTTCACCCGCGCGCGCGTGCGGCCGGCGGACGTAAGCCTGGCGGCGTTCGTGCGCGACCACTTCGGCCAGGAGATCGTCGATTACGCGATCAACCCGCTCGTCGCCGGCATCTATGCGGGCGATCCGGAGACCCTTTCGACCAAGTACGCCTTCGCCAAGCTCTGGGAGATCGAGCAGACGCACGGCTCGCTCATCCGCGGCCAGATCGCCGCCATGAAGCAGCGCCGCGCCCGCGGCGAAAAACCCGCGGCACGCATCGTTTCCTTCACCCGCGGCCTGCAGACGCTGCCGGCCGCGCTCGCCGCGCAGCTCCCGGCCGGCGCCATCCGCACCCGCACCGCCGTCGTCAGCCTCTCGCCCGGCCCGCCCTGGAAGGTGGTCAGCCGCCGCGATGGGCTGGCGGCCACCGACGAATTTGACGCGGTGATCCTCGCGCTGCCCGCGCCGGCGCTGGCGCAACTTTCCATCGGCCCGGCCGGCGAGACCCCGCTGGCCCCGCTGGCGCGGGTCGACTACCCGCCGGTCGCATCGCTCTTCCTCGGTTTTCGTCGCGAGCAGGTGGCGCACCCGCTCGACGGCTTCGGCGCGCTCGTGCCCGCGGTCGAACACCGCTCCATCCTCGGCGTGCTCTTCTCCTCCACCCTGTTTCCCGGCCGCGCGCCGGAGGGCCACGTGGCCCTGACGGTGTACGCCGGCGGCACCCGCCAGCCGGAGGTGGCGCAGCTTGCCCCCGACGCCCTGCGCCAGCGCGTGCTCGCCGATCTGCACGATCTGCTCGGCGTGCACGGCAGCCCGATCTTCACCCACACCACCTTCTGGCCGCATGCCATCCCCCAATACAACCTCGGCTACGAGCGTTTCCTCGAGTCGATGACCGCCACCGAGGCCCGGCACGCCGGGCTCTTCATCGGCGGTCATGTGCGCGACGGCATCTCGCTCGCCAACTGCATCGCCGCCGGCGAGCGCCTCGCCGCCGCCGTCGTGAAATATGCGGGATCAGGGTCCAAACCCGGATTCCCTTCCTTGTAGCCAATCTCGGGAGAGATTGGATTCCCGGCAGGCCAAAGCCTCACGGCTTTGGCTACTAAAAACTGGGTATATTGAGAAGCACGGACGGCCCGGCGGTCCGTCCCTACCCGTCAGGCGGTTGAGCGAACATTAATCGCTGTTTTCACCTCCGAAATTCACCATCCGGATTCCGGTATTTCCCTGCGTTCCTCTTCCCTTGACTCAGGGGGGGCTTGGAGTAGCCTCACGCGCTTTTTCCAGGATGGCGCAAGAACTGAAAGACACCCTTCAGCTTCCGAAAACCGACTTCCCGATGCGCGCCAATCTGGTGCAGCGTGAGCCGGCCCGGATCGCGCATTGGGAAAAGATCGGCCTCTACGACGCGATCCAGAAAAAACGCGCTGCGGCCCCCGCATTCGTGCTCCACGACGGTCCGCCCTTCACCAACGGCGACGTCCACATCGGCACCGCGCTGAACAAGACGCTCAAGGACATCGTCCTCCGGTACAAATCGCTGCGGGGCTTCCGCACGCCCTATGTGCCCGGCTGGGATTGCCACGGCCTGCCCATCGAGCAGAAGGTCACGCGTGAATTGCAGGAGAAAAAGCAGACCGTGACCACCGCCGGGCTGCGTCAGCGCTGCGACGATTTTGCCGAGTCGTGGATCGCGAAGCAGAAGACGCAATTCCAGCGCCTCGGCGTGCTCGCCGACTGGAAAAACGAATATAAGACCAAGGCGCCGGCCTTCGAGGCCGACATCCTGCGCACGTTCGCCGCGTTCATCGAGCAGGGCCTGGTCTACCGCAGCAAGAAACCGGTCTATTGGTCCATCCCCTTTGAAACGGCGCTGGCCGAGGCCGAGATCGAGTACCGGGACCACGTCAGCCCGTCGATCTGGGTGAAATTCGCCGTGCCGCCGGCGGAGGCGAAAAAATTCGGCCTGCCCGCCGACAAACCGCTGTTCATCATCATCTGGACCACCACGCCGTGGACAATCCC
>JBAZMN010000144.1:0-5491 GCA_041649735.1 Opitutaceae bacterium
CAAAGGCCGCGATCTCCCCGGGAGCAAGGGTATGGCCGTCGCGTTTGCGGGCGATGATGGATTGAGGAAAGGCGGAAGAGGTCATGGCGCCGGGAGCGATTATCCAAACCCTGACGAGTTTGGCTACCCGCAAAGCGGCAGAGTGAAAAGAAGCCCGGCGTTGCCGGGCGGCAGGGTTGCTTGGCGCGCTGACCGGCAGGCGGAGAAACCGCCGGACCTAACGGTGCTTGCGCTTGACGCCGAGTTGGGCGACGGCAAACCGGACCAGGCCTTCCAGGCGCTCGACCTCGGCGGGATCCAGCTTCTCCCTGCCCTTGAGCGCCTCCTCGGCGCGTTGCATGGCCTTTTCGGCGGCATGCTCGTCGATTTGCACCTCGTTGATGGCAAACTCGGCGAGCACCTTGACCCGGTCGCCGTCGATTTGCGCGAAACCGCCGCTGATGACCAGGCCCTTGGTTTCGTGGCCCTTGGTCACGCGCAATTCCCCGTCCGCCACCTGGGTGAGCAGGGGAATATGGCCGGGCAGGATGCCGATCTCGCCCTCGACGGTCGGAATGACGACCGTGTCGACCGTGTCGCTGTAGACCCGGTCCTCAGGCGTGACGATTTCGAGCGTGAGGGGCATCGGAGGGATTATTTCTTCGCCGCGGCGAGGACGTCGTCGATGGAACCCTTCATGTAGAAGTCGCCCTCGGAAACGTCGTCGAGCTGGCCGTCGAGGATCAGCTTGAAACCCCGGATGGTTTCCTTGACGGGCACATACTTGCCCGCCGTGCCGGTGAAGACCTCGGCCACGGTGAAGGGTTGGGAAAGGAAGCGCTGGATCTTGCGGGCGCGGTAGACGGTGAGTTTGTCGTCGGGCGCAAGTTCATCGAGGCCGAGGATGGCGATGATATCCTGCAGGTCCTTGTAACGCTGAAGGACGCGCTGCACCCCGCGGGCGACCTCGTAATGTTCGGCCCCGACGACGTCGGCTGCCAGCGCCTTGGAGGTCGAAGCCAGCGGATCGACGGCCGGGTAGATGCCAAGCTCGGAAATCGCCCGGTCGAGCACGATGGTCGAGTCGAGGTGCGCGAAGGTGTTGGCCGGCGCGGGGTCGGTGAGGTCGTCGGCGGGCACGTAGATGGCCTGGAACGAGGTGATGGAGCCCTTCTTGGTGGAGGTGATGCGCTCCTGGAGGACGCCCATTTCGCTGGCGAGTGTCGGCTGGTAACCGACAGCGGACGGCGAGCGGCCAAGCAAGGCCGACACCTCGGAGCCGGCCTGGGAGAAGCGGAAGATGTTGTCGATGAAGAGGAGCACGTCCTGGTTCTTCTCGTCGCGGAAGTACTCGGCCACGGCGAGGGCGGAGAGACCCACCCGCAGGCGGGCGCCGGGCGGCTCGTTCATCTGGCCGTACACGAGGGCGACCTTCGATTTCGCAATGTCGTCCTGCATGATGACCTTCGAGTCGGACATTTCGTGATAGAGGTCGTTACCTTCGCGCGAACGCTCCCCCACCCCGGCGAAGACGGAATAGCCGCCGTGGGCCTTGGCGATGTTGTTGATGAGCTCCTGGATCACGACCGTCTTGCCGACGCCGGCGCCGCCGAAAGCACCGACCTTGCCGCCTCGCACGAACGGGCAGATGAGGTCGATGACCTTGATGCCGGTCTCGAGGATCGTGGATTTGACATCCTGGTCGACGAGCGCCGGGGGCGGGCGGTGGATCGGGTAGCGCTTCTGGTGCGGCACGGGACCCCGGTTGTCGACGGGGTCGCCGGTGACGTTGATGATGCGGCCGAGCACGCCCTCCCCGACCGGCACGGTGATGGGCGCGCCCGTGTCCACGATCGGCATGCCGCGGACGAGGCCTTCCGTGGACGACATGGCGATGGCGCGGACGACCCCCTCGCCGAGGTGCTGCTGCACCTCGAGCGTGAGTTTCTCCGGCCGGCCGGCGGCGGTGTATTCAACGGTGAGCGCCTGGTAGATGGCGGGCATGTTTTCCGCCGAAAACTGGACGTCGACGACGGGGCCGATGACTTGGACGATTTTGCCGGTGTTACTCATGGACGAGAAGACAAGGGGTGGGAAGAATGACGGGAGGCAGACAAGGGTTATTGGGAGTATTGGGCCGCCGCGATCTCGAGGATCTCCTGCGTAATGGAGGCCTGACGGGCCTTGTTGTACTCGAGGGTGAGATCGTCGATGAGCTTGGTGGCGTTGTCCTTGGCGGTCTTCATCGCGACCATGCGGGCGCTGTGTTCGGAGGCCTTGGCGTCGAGCACGTAATGGTGGACCTGGCGGTTGAGATAGAGCGGCAGGAGCGCGGATAGAACGGTCGCGGGAGCAGGTTCGAAGAGCATGGGCCGGTCATCGGGCTTGGCGGCCGCGCCGCCGGCATGCGGCCGCAGTTCGGCGATCGCATCCTGCAAGCTGGCCAGCGGCAGCAGGGGCAGGCGCGCCGGCTCCTGAATGAGGGTGTTGCGGAAGCGGGGCCAGATGATCTCGACCGTGTCGACGATGCCCGCGAGAAACTGCTGCACCATGAATTCGGCGACCTGCTTGACCTGGACGAAGGGCACGTGGTCGTTGACCTGGAAGTCGGCGAGCAAATCGCGCCGGGTGCGCACAAGGAACTGCGAACCCTTGCGGCCGATGACGGCGAACTTCGCCGGTTCCTTGATCTCCACCACCAGCTTGAAAAGGTTGCCGTTCAAAGGACCGCAGAGGCCCTTGTCGGTGGTGACGAGGATAATCCCACGGGTCTTCACCGGCCGGTGCACGAGGAAGGGATGGAGCGATTCGTCGACCCGGGTGGCCAGGGTGGCCAGCATGTCGGCCAGGAGCTGCGCATAGGGCCGGCCGGCGAGCGCGGCCAGCTGCGCCTTCTTCATCTTCGAGGCGGCCACCAACTCCATCGCCTTGGTGATCTGGCGGGTATTCCTGACCGACTTGATGCGGCGGCGGATGTCGCGGGTGGAGGCCATGGCGGGAGGAATTCAGAAACCGGCGGCAGGGCTGGCCCGGCTCAGGCGGCAAGGGAGGATTTCCATTCCTCGAGCGCCTTCTTGAGCTCGGCGTTGAGCGTATCGTCGATCGCGGCCTTCTCGCGGAGGCTGCCCAGCAATGCGCTCTTGCGGGTGGTGAGGAACTCCCGCAGGTGGTTGGCGCTGTCGACAATCTTTTTCACGTCGATGGGATCGAAGTAGTTGTTCTGCATCGCCCAGAGGACGGCGGCCTGCACCTCGATGGGAATCGGGTTGAAAGCCGGCTGCTTGAAGAGTTCCACGATGCGCGAGCCGCGGTCGAGCTGGGCCTTGGTGCGCGCGTCGAGGTCGGAGCCAAACTGCGCGAAGGCGGCCAGTTCGCGGAACTGGGCCAGCTCACCCTTGAGTTTGCCGGCGACCTGCTTGGTCATCTTGAGCTGAGCGCTGGAACCGACCCGCGAAACGGAAAGACCGACGGACACGGCCGGGCGGACACCCTGGTTGAAAAGATCGGTCTCGAGGTAGATCTGGCCATCGGTGATCGAGATGACGTTGGTCGGAATGTAGGCCGAGACGTCGCCGGCGAGGGTCTCGATGATGGGCAGGGCGGTCAGCGATCCCTTGCCAGCCAGGCGCGCCGAACGCTCCAGGAGACGCGAGTGCAGGTAAAACACATCGCCGGGGTAGGCCTCGCGGCCGGACGGGCGCTTGAGGATGAGCGAAATCTGACGGTAGGCGACGGCGTGCTTGGAGAGGTCGTCATACACGATCAGGGCGTCCAGGTTGTTTTCCATGAACCACTCGCCCATGGCGGCGCCGGCGTACGGCGCGACGTACTGGTTGGCGGGATTGTCGGCGGCGGGCGCGGCGACGATGACGGTGTACTCCATGGCGCCCGCGGCCTCAAGGGTGGCGATGGTGCGCGCGATGTTGGACTGCTTTTGCCCGACGGCCACGTAAATGGAATAGAGGGGACGGAAGGCAGGATCCTTCGAGGCCAGCCCCAGGCGGTTGATGCGCGCCTGGTTGATGATGGTGTCGATGGCGATGGTCGTCTTGCCGGTGCCGCGGTCACCGATGATCAGTTCACGCTGGCCGCGGCCGATCGGGATCATCGAGTCGATGGCCATGATGCCGGTCAGCACCGGTTGGGTGACACCCTTGCGGACAATGATGCCGGGCGCGATCTTTTCGACGGGGTAAGACTCCTTGGCCTCGATGGGACCCTTGCCGTCAAGGGGACGTCCGAGCGCGTCAACCACCCGCCCGAGCAGCATCTTGCCCACGGGCACGGAAAGCAGGCGGCCGGTGGTCTGCACTTCATCGCCTTCCTTGAGCCCGGCGACGTCGCCCAGGACGACACAGCCGACCTCATCCTCCTCCAGGTTGAGCGCAATGCCGATGGCGTTGCCGGGGAACTGGACCATCTCGTTGTACATCACGTCGGAAAGGCCGTCGACTTTGGCGACGCCGTCGGCGACGGAGCGGATGGTCCCGGTGTTCTTTTTGACCGCCTTGGAAGAAAGCAGGGCGATCTGTTGTTCAATCTGTTCGATGACGGTGCTCATGGGCGCGGCGCGCGATTGGGGGTGTGGAAGATGGATCAGAGCGACAGGGAAAGGGTGGTGAGCTGCGCGGCGACGGACGATTCATAAACGTCGTCCCCGATCCGGATGCGCAGACCGGCGATAAGACGCGGGTCCGGCCGGGCGGCCGCCCCGACGGGGCGCCGGTATTTTTGTGTGAAGGTGGCCTCGATGGCGCGGAGAATGCCGTCATTGATGACGCCGGCGTGTTCGACCAGGGCGCGGTTCTTGGCCAACTGCACCGCGATGAGGCGATGGTAATGCCTGAGGACGGCGAGCGGCTGCCGCGGAGGATGCGCCGCAAGATGCGCCAGCACGCCATCTAC
Organism: Opitutaceae bacterium; assembly: GCA_041649735.1. Lineage (GTDB taxonomy): Bacteria > Verrucomicrobiota > Verrucomicrobiia > Opitutales > Opitutaceae > Fen-1467. Next base: position 4,885 of record JBAZMN010000144.1, read on the forward strand.
CCGCTCCGGCGAAACCTGCCCCTCCGCGAGGCTGAGGCGGAAGAGCTGCCGGGCGAACTGCTGGGATTGTTTGCTGACGCGCATTGGAGGAAAGGCCGTAAAATCAGACGGCCGGCGTGCTTATTTGGTGGTGATTTCGCGGGTCGCGGCCTCGTTGTAACGGGCGCGCTCGGCTTCGCTCAATTCCTTGGCCAGCACGCGCTGCGTGGTCGTGACCACGAGGCGGGCGATCTCGCCGCGGGCCTCCTCCAGCATCTTTTTATGTTCGAGCCCGATGGCCTGCTGCGCCTTGGCGAGCAGATCGTTGGCCCGGGTCGTGGCCTCCTGCTGCTGACGGTCGAGAAATTCCTTGGCCGTCTTGCGCGCCTCCTCGATGAGGACCGTGCCTTCGCGCTGGGCCTGCTTGATGAGGGCCGCGCTGTCCTGTCTGGCTTTTTCGAGCTGGGCCGCAGTGGCCTCGGCGTTCTTCAGCCCTTCAGCAATGCGGGCGTTCCGGATGTCGAGCGTTGCGAGGATGGGCTTGATCGCGAATTGATAAAGCACGCCGGCGAGGACGGCGAAGCTGATAAACTGCCACACGACGTATTTCCACTCGACATCAAACTGG
>JBAZMN010000145.1:0-5474 GCA_041649735.1 Opitutaceae bacterium
GGATCCCCGCCAGCACCCGGAGCATTTCCACTTCCGTCGGCACCGGCAGCAGGGGCTTTTCATAGCGCGGCAAGATCAGTTGCTGGCAAGGATTCTTAAAGAGCAGTCCTTGCTTCTCCAACCAACGAAAGAACGTGCAGAGCGGTCCTAGGATCCGCTCTTGGCTGGATGGCTTGAGACCCCGCTCCACCAAGTGCTTTTGCCACCTCAGCGCATCGGCCGGGGACACGTCGTCGATACCCACCGGCCTCCCCTTTTGCAGCCGGAGGAAGGCATCAAACTTGGCGAGGGCCCAGGCGTTGATCTTCAGCGTAGCCTCGACGCGCCCGGCCTGCCTGAGCACCTGCAGCCACTGCCCGGACGCACGACCCAAACTGGATGACGACAGCTTTTTCATGACCGGTCGTGCTCCCGGGGATGGCATCGACTGTGGGTCTTCTTGAGATCCACGATGGTGAGCTTCGTATAGGGCTTCAGGGTTTCCAGGCTCTCGTGACCCAGCAGTTCCTTAACATGGTAGATGTTGGCCCCACCACGGATCAATTCGGTCGTGAAGCTGCGCCGAAAGGTGTGCGCGGTGACCTCGACCGGCAGCCGGGCGCGAGCGGACAGCTCCGCGAGTTGCCGGCGAAAGGTGAAATACGGCATGCGCTCCCCAGCCCGGTTGAGCCACAGGGCGGGTTCACCGGTCGCGCGCAGGAGCAGCGGACGGATGCTGCGCAGATAGATTTCCAGGTGGCGGCGGGCGGTCTCCCCGAAGGGGACGACCCGCTCCTTCGCGCCCTTGCCCAGGACGCGAGCCGTGCAGTTGGTCAGGTCCACGGAGGTGGTATTGAGCCCAAGCAGTTCGTCGGCCCGGACACCGCTCGTGTAGAGAAACTCCAGCATGGCCCGGAACTGCCAGCCTCCGGTCGTCGCGGTATCCACCTGGCCCAGAAATTTCTCCATCTGGCGATGGGTGAGCACGCCGGTCGGCAGACGGTAGGGCAGCTTAACCTTGGGGATGAACTCATACATCCGCTGCGGCAGCACCCCGGTCTTGCCTAACCACTGGAGGAACACCCGGTCACATTGAAATTGCTTGCTGATGGAAGTGGGCTTGCGCGGCAGCCCCCGGCGCGTGGACCCGTTGGCGTAGTGTTTAACCCAGGCCTCGAGGTGTTGGGGGGTGAGCCGTTCGGCGGTGGTGATCGCATACGCTTCCTCCAGCCAGCGAAGCAGCCGCCGGATGCAGAAGCCGAGTCCGCGCAAATGCACTTTGCTCTGGTTGGCTGTGCGGGCATGGGCGAGGTAGTCGTCGAGATGTTGGGGCAGTGTTTTCATTGGAAGATACGACTGTTGCGAAGGGCGTTGATGGCCGACTCGGGGTGGAGTTTCAGGTAGTGGTGCAGGTGCGTGTAATCTCGGTGACCGAGTAGCTCCCTGACCACGGCGGGATGGGCACCACCAGCCAGGAGGTGCGTGGCAAAAGCCCGGCGTATATCGTGCATGGTAAGGATGAGGCCGACCTTTTTCGCGTGTTTCCGGATCACAGCGGTGAAGGCGGCTGTCATCATGCGCTGGCCGCCGCGCGAACCGACGAAGAGGGCAGTCTGCCCGAGAGCAGTCTGCACAAACCGTGGTCGCGCCCGGTGTAGGTAGGCGCGGAGGGTGCGCACCGCGATTCGCGTGAGGGGGACCATCCTTTCGCGCTGCCCTTTGCCGTAAAGCCGGACACAGCGGCCGTTCAGGTCAAGGGAGGCCAGATCCAAGGCTGCCAGTTCCGCCAGCCTTGCGCCGGTGGCGTAGGCCGTCTCAAGGATCGCGCGGTCGCGTAATGCAAACCGACCCCGCCCCTTAATGCTCCTGAGCAGGCGAAGCATGTCTTTTTCGCACGGACAGCGCACGATCGGACGGGTCACCCTTGGCGGCTGTAACGTCCGGGCCGGACTCTGGAACAGTCGTCCGGTCGAAACCTGCCAGGCGAACCACCGCCTCACTATCAGGGTGAACATTTGCAGGGTAGCGACCTTGCACCCTGTTTTCCAAAGATGCGCCTGCCAGGCCGACAGATGATTGAAGGTTACCAGCCTGACATTGCGAATCTGCCGTCGAGCAAGAAACTGGCGCAGATTGGCGAGCGCACAGAGGTAGGTGTAGAGGGTGTTCGGGCTGCGATCCACGCTCCGCTGGGTTTCGATCCAGGCGGAGGCCGTGGAATCAAAGCTGCTGGGGGACCGGCTCATCGTGTTTGGGAATTACGGAATTTAGGAATATCCGGTGTTAGGCGTTGGCGGCCTGCGGTTTGCCGGGGCGACTCGCTTGGAATATGCTCGGAATATACCTGGAATCAGGCTTCAGGTCCTTGAACACGACAGCCGCTTGGTCGGGCTCGGCCTGCGGTGACCACTCGAGGGTGTAGCGGAACGGGCGGCGCCGGCTGGTGGTATCGCGCGCGATGAACTCGAAGTCCTCCAACTCGCGCAGGCAGCGGTGCAGGCTGGTGTTGGCCATGCCAGAGCACTCGCGCAGTTCCCGGCGGGTGAAAGTGAAGTCGCCGGCGGAGGTGACCACCTGGCTGCCCGCCCCGCGCATCCGGTGCAGCACCCTGAGCAGATCGCGGCTGGGCTGCGACACCTCTCGCAGCGAACGCGAACCAAACAGCCGGCAGATAAGCGCCTGCGCCAGACCGAGATCGTAGTCGTCCACCTCGATGTAGCTGGCGCCCTCACCCTGCTTCACTTCCTTCTGCATCTGGCGGAGGAACGCGATCGACTTGATCAGGAGCAGGATCTTGGGAAAGTCGCGCCGGCTGTTCAGCCGGTCCTCGGTGCAGACAATGCGTTCGGGCTGAACCAGGGCGACGCGGAGCGGTTGCAGCAGCCGTTGAAAGGCGTGATGCCGCCGCTCGATGGCCTTCCGTCTTTGTTCACTCGCGAGACCCTCGACAGAATGCGCCTGGAGCTGGTGCTCATGGATGGCCTGGGTCTGCTCCCGGCTCTCGTCCATGCTGGAGACGATGAAGCGAGAGAGGGTTTCGCGGTCAGTATTGGGGTTGGAGCCGGTGACCGCCATGGCCGCGGGGCCTTCCACGCGTTTAGTCTGGGTCTGCAGCCGGCCGCTGGCCGGATCCCGTGACGCGATCCGGGAAGTCAGGCCACCGGAACTGAGCAGCATGCGGACGGCATGCAGCGCCTGGCGCATGCCGTCGATTTCCTCGATGACGATGAATTTGTGGCGGAGGGCATCCGGAGGCATGTGGTAGAGCGCCTTGCCCGACAGGAAGCTCGCGTAGAACCGGTCCTCCACCGGGCACAGGTCCCGCGCCTTGTCGGTCACCGCATTTTTCCCGGCGCCGATGCTCGAGACGAACGAGCCCGCGAGCGGGACCTCCATTTTCCGGGAGGTCATGATGAGGTAGCTGAACAGGATGTTGCACTCCTCCCCGACGACCCCCAGTTCCCGGAAATCTCCGATGATGCGCTCCACCAGCCGGGGGTCCTTGCCGAGCAGCTCCGCTTCCCGGCGGTCGCCCTCGGGCACCGGGTCCACCGCGGAGCCGGGGAGCACGAGATCGGGCTGGGCCAGGCGGACTTCGCAGGCCTCGGTGAGTTTCACCAGGTCGGTCTCGATGCGTTCGACCGACTCCCCGAAGATGCGGGCCAGCTCCCGCGTGAATTCCTTACGGGCCCGGGCCTGGTTCAGGTCGAAGGTGTCCGCCCATACCTTCTCACCGCGCTCAACCCGGATACAGGCCTTCAGCTGGCGCTTGGTCTTTTCGAGGCCGTTGAGTGTGTAGCGGAGATTGCCGAGGGGCAGCACGAGGCCGTCCGGCAAAGGCTGCATGTTCGGCACGCTGACCGCCGGCACATGGTGGGTGGCCGCGACAATGGCCTCGGCGAGGGCTTTTTCTCCGCGCTTGGCCAGAAAGTCAGCCACCCCGGCGCTGTTTGGCAGCGTAATGACCTCCGGCTTGAACGGCTCCAGCAGCGAGGAAAGCTGGTTGGCGCGGATCTGCGCTTCTGACGTGTCCCCGGCTACGATCACCAGGCGCTGAACGCCCAGTGCCTGTAGGCCCTGCATGTCGGGCTTTCCTTTGCCGGGGTGGAGCGCCATCACGTTGCCGATACCCGCCCGCTTGAGACCCATGGCATCAATCGGATTGGGCGTGACGTATTGAAGGGACGCCCCCTTGGCCGAGGCGATGTTCCAGAACGCGGCGGGACGATTGTGGAGAAAGCGGGCGTTTCCCTGCGCTGCCGCCGGCACCACCCAGAAATCCGCCAGCGCCCCGTTGAGGTCGTAGATCGGAAAGAGGAGGCACCCGGTAAACCGCTCGGCGCCCTTCGGGGTGAGAACGCCGAGCGCGGTGAGGTGTGCCTTGTCTGCGGGGTTATTGAGGATCTGCGGCAACCGGCCGGTGCTGTAGCCGACACGGTGGACGCCAAGGAAGGTGTAGTTGTCGAGCTGCCAGCGATGCAGGAGCGTTCGGGCGGCCGCGGATTGAGCCAAGTTCTGCTCGGCGATTTCGACGATGCGGCGGAGGAGCAGCTGGACGGATTCCTCGGGGACCGGCGGCGGGAGGGGTTGCGCCCCAGGAGATGGGATGCCGGCGGGGATTTTGTTAGTCTTTTTCATGGTGTTACATGGGTTTGAGCAAATCCGTCCGACATTGGGCAGGCAGCTGATCTTGAGTGATTCGCACGGGCGGTGGCGGGCACAGCCCTGCCATCGTCAATTGCCCCGTCGAGGGACTTGACTCGGCGCTGGCGCCGTGGACGCTACTACCACTCTGCAAGAGTAGCTCGGGTTCCCGAGTTAAAGCCCGCCCTGCAAGGCGGGCTTACTTTTTAGGTGCTGCCCTCCTGGTTAGAAGTGGCCTTGGTTTTCATGGAGAAGTGGGAGCGCTCTCCTGGGGACGTGGCAGGACCTGGTAGTGTGCCGGGGTGCGGCCCCGGCCAGCCTTGGTCAGGGCGATGACCTCTTCGTGGCAGAGGCGCTGCAAAATCTTCTTCAGCCGCACCGGATCAAACACCTGCAAAACCTCTGGCGGCAGGGCCGCCCGGAAGGCCCGGGAAAATTCGCGTGAGTCGAAGGTCGGAGCCAGCGAGGCCGCCACCGTGCGCCCCCACCGGTAGCGATCGAAATCCCCGGACTGGACTGATTGCGGGGATTTCGGCGCCACCGCCCCACGACCAGGCGACGCCTTTCTCTGGACAGGAACCCACCCACGCAGACGATCCGTGCATCGTTCCAAACGCGCAACGAGCCCGCTGATTTCCTTCAGCGTAGCGTCGATCGACTGGCGTGAGGCGGCTTCTTTCACAGAGGCGCGCTAAAAACCCCTGCGACGCCGGGATCAAGCATTTCCCACCCACTCGCGTGGGGGTGTTTTTCGATCAATTACCTACCGTTACCGCGCTCCGTTAGCCATCCACTCGTGCGCACATTGCCGTCCTCAGGGCAGATAAGGACTATTGGTGGGAGCCAGATTT
>JBAZMN010000146.1:0-5456 GCA_041649735.1 Opitutaceae bacterium
CCTTGGCTTCGGCGGCATCGCCGCGCGCCTGGTCTGGCTGCATGTGCTGGAGCGCGATGAACTGCTGAAATACGTCGAGCAGGCGCGCCGCTCCTTTGTCGTGGAAAACGCCCGCCGCGGCAGCATCCTTGATGCGCGCGGCGAGATCCTGGCCACGAGCCGCACGCTCGTCGATGTCGGGCTCGACCCGCACATGCTCCGGCCGCAGGACGAGGCCCGCTGGGCCGATCTGGCGCGGCTCCTTGGCCTGACCGTCACCGATGTCCGTGCCGCGGCCGCCCGGGGCTTCCCCGACGCGGCGGACGACGCCGACGGGCATGAGGCGAAACCCGTGCAGTGGGTGAAGCTGGCTGAAGGCGTTGACGAGGGGGTCTACGACCAGATCAAGGCGCTGAAGATCCGCGGGGTCTACGGCAACCGCATCTACCGCCGTTTCTATCCCCACAACACGATGGCGGCGCACGTCATCGGCTTCGTCAATCGGGAGAACCAGCCCGCCGCCGGGGTCGAAAGTTACATGGACTTCTTCCTGCGCGGCCAGAACGGCTGGCGCGAATCCGAGCGGGACGGCCGCCGCCAGGAACAGGCGCAGTTTCAGACGCGGGAGGTGCCCCCGGTCGACGGGTACGACGTGATGCTTTCGCTCGATACGTACGTGCAGCATATCATCGAGGAGGAATTGCAGCAGCTGGCGGAGAAGTACTCGCCGCAGAAGGCCACCATCATCGTCAGCGACGCCCGCACCGGGTTCATCCTCGGGCTCGCGAACTACCCGGCCTTCAATCTCAACGAATTCAACAAGGCGCCGCTTGAGGTTCAGCGCAACTATGCCGTGACCGACGTGTTCGAGCCCGGCTCGACCTTCAAGATTGTCGCCGCCAGCGGCGCACTGAACGAGGGGCTGGTCACACCGGACAGCGCCTTCGACTGCGGCCTGACCGAGATCGATTACCATGGCCGCCATCTGCGGCTGCCCCGGGAGGATCATGCTTTTCACGAACTCACGGTCTCCGGGATCATCAGCCATTCCAGCAACCGCGGCGCGGCCCAGCTCGCCATGCTGCTGGGTGACCAGCGGTTCTATGACTACACCCGCGCCTTCGGCTTTGGCGAGAAGACGGGGTTTCCCTTTGGCGGCGAGATTGACGGCCTGCTGCCTCCCCCGAAGCGCTGGGACGGCCTGACCATCACCCGCATGCCGATGGGCCAGGCGGTCGCGGCGACACCGATCCAGGTCCACTATGCGATGGCCACCATCGCGAACGGAGGACTGTTGCAGCGTCCCCAGCTCTTCCGTCAGGTGCGGGACGACCATGGCGATCTCGTCTTTGATTTCGGGGAGCTGTCCCACCGGCGGGTCATCACCGAACGGACGGCACAGACGATGGCGCGCCTGCTCATGGGGGTCGCCTCACCCGAGGGCACCGCCCCGGAAGCCGCCATTCCCCAGTTCGAGGTCGCCGGCAAGACCGGCACCAGCCAGAAGGTCATCGACGGGAAATATTCGACCACGCACCACGTGGCCTCGTTTGTCGGTTTCTTCCCGGCCAGCCGCCCCCGGGTGGTCGTTTCGGTCATCGTGGACGACGCCACTGTGCCGAAGGCCCAGGGTGGCATTGCCTACGGGCGCATCGTCGCCGCGCCGGCGTTCCGCCACATCGCCGAGCAGCTTATCCAATATCTCGACATCAAGCCGGTCATCGGCCCGGCCCGCAACCGCCTCGCGATGCAAGGAGACCGCTGGTGATCGCCTATCTCACGCAAAACCACGCCCTCATCCACGCCTTTCGCCCGCGTCCGGGCGGACTCACTGCCGGCGGCCGGCCAATCCGCCGCCGGATTTTCAAAATGGCACCCAAACTCCAGGACTATTTTCCCGCTGACGAGATCATCACCGTCAAGGGTGACCTCGATCGTCCGATCTCGGGCCTGACGATGGACAGCCGCCGCGTCGTGCCCGGCAACCTGTTTTTCGCCCTGCCCGGCCTGCGGACCGACGGGTCGGGTTTCATCGACGAGGCGATCAATCGCGGCGCAATCGCCGTGGTGACCCAGAAGCCGGTCGGACTGCCGCACGGCCGGATCACCTTCATCCAGGTGGCGGATGCCCGCGCGACCCTTGCCCGCGTGGCGCAGCGCTACTATCGGTTTCCCGACCGCGAGCTCGAGGTCGTGGGCGTCACGGGCACGAACGGCAAGACCACGGTCACGCACCTCATCAAGCACCTGCTCAACGGCGACCAGCGTCTGGGACTCATCGGCACCGTCAACTATGACCTCGGGGCCCGCACGGTGCCCTCCTACAAGACCACGCCGGAGTCGCTCGACATCTTCGGCATGCTCGCGCAGATGCGCGACGCCGGCTGCCGCCAGGCGGTCATGGAGGTGAGCTCACACGGCATCGACCAGAAGCGCGTGCTCGGCCTGCAATTCCGCGCGGTGGTCTTCACCAACCTCACGCGGGACCACCTCGACTATCACCGGACGCTCGACGCCTATTTCGAGGTCAAGGCGCGCCTGTTTGCCGGCGGCGCCGGCACGCCGCCCCCGGTCGCCATCATCAACCTCGATGATCCCTACGGCCGCCGGTTGGCGGCGAAGATGCCGCCGGAGGTGAAGGTCACCACGTTCGGGGAGCATCCCGACGCCGACGTGCGGGCCGAGTCGGTCGGCCTCGAGTTCAAGCGCTCCGTCTTCCGGCTCGTGTGGCCGGGCGGCAGCATCGTGGTGGAGAGTCCGCTCATCGGCCGGTACAACGTCAGCAATCTCCTGGCCGCGCTCGCGACGTGCCATGCGCTCGGCCGCGACCTGACGGTGCTCCTGCCCAAGCTCCGCTCGTTCAAAAGCGTCGCCGGCCGGATGGAGCCGATCGAGGAGGGGCAGCCCTTCAATGTGCTGGTGGACTATGCGCACACCGACGACGCGCTGCGCAACGCCCTCGGCATGCTCCGCGCCGTCACGCCCGGCCGCGTGCTGGTCGTCTTCGGCTGCGGCGGCAACCGCGACCGCACCAAGCGCCCCCTCATGACCCGCGCGGTGCAGGAACTGGCCGATTACGCGTGGGCCACGGCTGACAACCCGCGCAGCGAGCCCCTCGCCCAGATCTTTGCCGACATGAAGCAGGGCGTCGGCGCGCCCGAGAAAATCACCTTCATCGATGAACGCCGCCGGGCCATCAGCCTCGCGCTGGACGCCGCCCGGCCCGGCGACTGCCTGTTGATCGCGGGCAAGGGCCACGAATCCTACCAGGAATTCGCCGACACGGTCATTCCGTTCGATGACCGCCAGGTCGTCCGGGAGTTGATTGCGGTCAAGCGAATCAAGGCCGAATGAATCCACGGGAAATCTAGGAATGCCGGTATTTTCTCCAGTCCAGCTTGCCACCTGGTCCCGCGGCCGCTGGACCGCGCTGCCGGCCGCGCCGATCACCGGCTTCAGCAACGACACCCGCACACTCCGGCCGAACCAGCTTTTTGTGGCGTTGAAGACCGACCGGCGCGACGGACACGAGTATCTCGCCGCCGCCCAGGCCGCGGGCGCCGCCGGTGCCATTGTCAGCCGCGCCCATGCGGCCCTGCCGCTGCCGCAACTGGTGGTGGAAGACCCGCTGGCCGCCCTGCAGGCCATCGCGGGCGAACACCGCCGCGCCTTTCCCGGTCCCGTGCTCGGCATCTCCGGCAGCGTGGGCAAGACCTCGACCAAGGATCTCCTCGCCCTGCTGCTGGGCGGGGCGCCCACGGTGCTCGCCACCGAGGGCAACCTCAACAACCACATCGGCGTGCCCCTGACGCTCACCCGGCTCGATCCCGTCCGGCACCGCTACGCGGTCATCGAGGCCGGCATCAGCGCCCCCGGCGAGATGAAGCGGCTGGCCGGCCTGATCGAGCCCGATCTGGCGATCATCACGCTGGTCGCCCCCGCCCATTTGCTGGAGCTGGGCGATGTCGAGGGCGTCGCGCGCGAAAAGGCGGCGCTGCCCGCGGCGGTGCGCGCCGCCGGCATCGCCGTTTTTCCGCACCAGTGCGCGCAGTTCAGCGCCTTCCGCGACCTGAGCGTGCGCACGCTGACGGTCGAGCCCGCCGCGGTCGTGCGGCCGGCCGAGCCGCCGAAGGACAAGGTCTATTTCGCCGTCACCCAGCGCGGGGATGAGACCGCGCTGGCCATCGCCTACGGCCCGCCGCCGCCGCTCGTCTTCACCATGCAGCGGGTGTCCGCCGGCATGGCGCAGAACGCCGTGCTCGCCATCTGCGCCGCCCTCTGGCTGGGCGTGCGGCCGGCCACCATCCAGGAGCGCCTGGCGGCCTGGCAGCCCGCAAAGTGGCGGGGCGAGCTGCGCCGGGAGGACGGCCGGCTGCTCTATCTCGATTTCTACAACGCCAATCCCGCCTCGATGGCCGACGCGCTGGAAAATTTTGCGTCGCTGGCGCCCGCCGGGCTGCCGCGCGCCTATGTGCTCGGCTGCATGGAGGAGCTCGGGCCGCGGGCCGCCGACTATCACCGGCAGCTCGGCCGCACCGTGCACCTGCGTCCCGGCGACCGCCTGTTCATCGTCGGCGACCAGGCCGCGGCGCTGCGCGCCGGCCTGCTGGAAAACGGCAATCCGGCATCACAGATCGAGGTGGTGGCGGATGCGGCGGCCGTCGCGGCGTTTCTGGCCGGATTTCGCGGGGCGGTCTTCCTGAAGGGGAGCCGCCGGTATCAGCTTGAAAAGGCGTTGGCGGCGGTTACGCCGCAGGAACCGGTGTCATGCTGAGCTATCTCTCCCAGTACGAGGACGTGTTCGGTCCGCTGCGCCTGCTGCGGTTCATCACCCTGCGCACGCTCCTGGCCTCCGGCACGGCGGCGCTGATCGCCTTTCTCATCGCGCCCTGGCTGATTGCGCAGCTCCGGGCGCTCAAATTCGGCCAGCACTACGACGACGACCGCACGGGCGACCTGGCGCAGCGGTTCGACAAGAAGAACACCCCGACCATGGGCGGCCTGCTGATCTTCTTCTCGGTCTTCGGCAGCACGTTTCTCTGGGCGCAGCCCAACATCTGGGTGGTGGTGAGCATGTTTGTGTTTGCCGCGCTCGCCGGGGTGGGGTTCCGCGACGACTATCTGAAGGTTTTGCGCAAAAGCCGCGACGGCATCTCCTCGGGGGAGAAAATCCTCTGGCAGACCCTGATCACCGTTGTCGCCCTGGCGCTGCTCGTCTGGCATCCGTTGAGTTCGGCCAAGATCACCGAGCTCTGGGTCCCGTTTCTCAAGCACCCGGTGCTGGTCGGCATGCCCGTGGTGCTGCTGTTCGTCCTGATGTTCCTGTGGCTGGTGGGCTTCAGCAACGCGATCAATCTCACCGACGGGCTCGATGGACTGGCGATCGGCTGCACGATCACGGTCGCACTGGTCTATGGCCTCATGGCCTACGCGGCGGGCAACACCAAGATCGCCGATTATCTGCTGATCAGCTATGT
>JBAZMN010000147.1:0-5447 GCA_041649735.1 Opitutaceae bacterium
GGTCGCCGGCCTGCTGAATTTTGGCGAGGTCACCAAGTTCATCTCGCGCTCCGTGGTGATCGGATACAGCACCGGCATCGGCGTGCTCCTGATCGCGAGCCAGCTGCACAATCTGCTGGGTTTCCGGGTCGAGCTGGGGCAATCGTTTCTGCTTAACCTCTGGCAGGCGGCGGCCCTGCTGCTGGAGCAGAAGATTTCCCTCTGGGCGCTCGGCATCGGTCTGGTCACCTTGTTGATCTTTGAGGGCGTGCGCCGGTTGCGACCGAACTGGCCCGAGGCCCTGATTGGCCTGACGATCATGGGCGGCGCGGCGAAGGCCGCCGCGTTGTTTCACCCCAGGCTGCCGTTTGCCCTGGTGCAGGATGAGGGTGCCCTCAGCGCCGTCCTGCCGTCGTTTGCCGGGTTGCACTGGGGGCAGACCGAGATGCAGGCGCTGCCCTGGCTGGCGAGCACGGCGGTCGCGATCTCGATCCTGGGCATGCTGGAGGCCGTCTCCATCACAAAGGGCTTGGCGGCCCGGAGCGGACAGAAGATCGAGCCGAACCAGGAGCTGGCCGGAATGGGTGTGGCCAACATCGCCTGCGGCTTGTTTGGCGCCGTGCCCGGCTCCTCATCGTTCGCGCGGTCGGCGGTGAATTTTCAAAGCGGCGCCGTCACGCAGCTGTCGTCCATGCTGAGCAGCGTGGTGGTCCTCGGCGTGCTGCTGTTCGTCACGCCGGTCTTTGATTACATTCCCGTGGCGGCGCTGGCCGCCCATTTGATCCGCGTGGGGGTCAAAATGATCAACGGGCATCAAATCCGCGTGGCCTGCCGGTCCACCCGCTCGGACGCGGCGGTGTTCGCGGTCACCCTCGGGGCCTGCCTTTTGCTCAAGCTCGACACGGCGATTTATGTGGGGATCGGCGTGGCCCTGGCCCTGGCTCTGCAAAAAACCAGCACCCCGCTGCTGGTTGAATATACGTTCAATGAGAGCGGCAACCTGGCGGAACTCACGGACCCGGCCCGGCGTCCGCACCCCTCCATCTCCATCATTCACGTCGAGGGGGAACTTTTTTTTGGCGCAGCGGATCTGTTCCAGGAGCAGGTGCGCTATGTGGCCGAGGACGACAACATCCGGGTTTTTGTCCTGCGCATGAAGAATGCGCGGCACCTGGATGCCTCGGCGGTGATGGCGCTGGAAAACCTCCACGATTACCTGCAGAAGACCGGCCGGCATCTGCTCATCAGTGGCGTCAACGCGGAGGTGGAGCGGGTCGTGCGTAACAGCGGACTACTGAAGCTGATCGGCAGCGAAAACGTGTTTCCGGCGGAGTCCAATCCGACCATCAGCACCAAACGGGCGCTGGTCCGGGCCACCCAGCTGCTGCGCACGCGCCGGGCCGATGTCCGGCTCTTTTATGGGCGTCAGGGTGAGAAGGTGCGGGATGGCGCCGCACCTCCTGGAGTGCCGCCGGTGCCGGAAGACTACGAGATCTAGCCCGGGCTGCTCCGAACGAGAACGCAGGTTGACATTGCGCACCGGAGCCTGTTGTCATGCGCCCTTTATGATCTCGGTTTTCATTGGTATCGCCACCTTCATGCTCATCGTGGTGGCGTTGTTTCTCATCCTGGTCGTGCTGGCCCAGCGGGCCAAGTCCGACGGCGGTATGGCCGCGATGGGCGGCGGCGCGATGGAGTCGGCCTTTGGTCCCGACACCAGCAATGTACTGAGCCGCCTGACGATCCGGGGTGCGATCGTGTTTTTTGTCCTGAGTTTCCTCATTTATCTCGGGTATATTCACGCGCGAAGCCATCCGACTGGCTCCAAGGGTGCGCTTCCCAATATTCCGGTTCCGGCGGCCCCGGCGGTGCCTGCTTCCACCACGACACCGTCAGCGGCGCCGACGGTAACCGTCCCGATCACTGCCGCCCCCGATGCTGCCAAGCCCAACACCCCGAGCGGCACCTCGGCTGACAAGAAGCCCTGACCGGCCCGGGATGCGGCGAGGTCCGTTTTCCTCTGCGGGCCGGCATGCGGCCGGCTGGCTGTTGGGCGCGGTTTTTCTTTTTCCGGCCCCGGCGCTGGCGCAGAGGGGCCAGCGGCCTCCGCCCAGCTACCTCCAGTTGGAGAAACCCGACCAGGAAAGAGGCCGGGAGATCCTGGAGCAATTCCGCCGGCAGGGCATCGCCGGTGATTACTATTTCGAATTCGAGTTGCAGGTGCTGCCCCGGCATGGCCCGGAACGGGTGCTCCATGGGCGTCTTTGGGGTTCGCGCAATGCGAGCGGGCCGGTTTCACGGGTGAGCATCCTTCCAGCCGGGAGCGGCCGCCCTGGCGAAACCCGCCTGCTGGTGCAAAGCGGCGCCGCGCCGGCGCTCTGGCGCTGGAACGGGGAAGCTGGCAGCCCGGTCCTTCAATCCGGCGCCGAGGCGCTGTTTGATCCGGTGGCCGGCACCGATTTGACGCCGTTCGACCTGCAAATGCCGTTCCTCTACTGGCCGGAATTTGTCTACGAGGGGTTTGCCCGGATGCGCGGCCGGCCGGCGCACCAGTTCCTGTTCTATCCGCCTCCGGAAATCGCGGCCCGCCGCCCGGCGCTCACGGGCATCCGCGCCTACCTCGACGCGCAGTACACCGCCCTGGTCCAGGTCGAGTTCATCGACGCCGATAACCGCATCGCGAAGGTGCTCAGTATCCTCGACCTCAAAAAAATCGGCGACCAATGGATCGTAAAATCCATCGATCTCCGCGATGAAACCACCCGCAACAAGACCCGGTTTGCCGTGACGGCCGCCGCCCTCAGCCAGAAGTTCCCGGCCGGGATTTTCCAACCTGCCAACCTGGCGGCACCGGCCGCCCCGCCGGCTCCGGCGGATCTGGTGGCTTTGGCGCCATGATGCGCGCCTCCCGTTATGCCGGCGTGGTCTTCGATCTGGATGGCACGCTGATCGACAGCATGCCGCAAGTGCTGGAGGGACTGGCCTCCGCCGTGGGGCGCTTTCGCCCCCGGCCGACCGGTGAGGAAATCATGAGCGGCCTGGGCGGGCCGTCGGAGATCTGCGTCCGGCGTCTGCTCAGGGACGAGCAGCACGTGGCGCCCGCCCTGGCGGCCTATCTGCAATTTTTGCGCGACCACGAGAATTTGCTGCGCCCGTTTCGCGGCGCGCTTTCGTTGTTGCGGGATCTGCATGCGGCCCGGGTGCGGCTCGGCCTCTGGACCGGGCGGGAGCGGTCATCGACGGTGGCCCGGCTGCAGGCCCTGGCCATGAGCCGGTATTTTGACCGGATTGTTTGCGGTGACGATCTGCCGACCCACAAACCCGAACCCTCCGGGCTTTTGCGAATTCTCCAGGCTTGGGAGCTGGCCCCGGATCAGGTGCTTTTTGTGGGCGATTCCGACCAGGATGTGCAGGGGAGTTGTGCGGCCGGCGTCCCCATGGTGGCGATCGCGCACCATCGTCTGCTCGCCCCCGGGCTGCGGGAGTATCCCCGGGCAATTGCGGCAACCCCCACGGCCGCTTTCATCCGGGTGCGGGCGGAAGTATTGAGCAGACGCTAGCGCCGGCGGAGGCCGGGCGGGCAGATCCCGGTGCTACTTCAACACCTGCTCTGTCGCTGGATCGAAAAGGTGGGCCTTTTCAACATCGAACAGAACCTGCAAGCGGTGACTGGTGTCGAAGCGGTCGCTCGCCCGGACCCGGGCGATGAACGAGGTCTTCCCGGTGTCGAGATAGAGATACGTCTCTGCGCCCATGGGCTCGACCACTTCAATCTTTACCTCGGCGGTGCGGCCGGGATCAGTCTCGGCCACCGTGAAGGCGTCATCCACGTCTTCGGGACGGATGCCGAAGACCAGCGGCCGGCCGACATGACGCTCCGCCTTCCGGGCGAGAGCGTCGGTCAGCCGGATCCGCAGCGGCGTCTGGTCATTGTCCGCCTCGGTGAACACCAGCTGGTGGCCGTCGCGTTCGACCATCCCGGGGAAAAAATTCATCGGCGGGCTGCCGATGAAACCGGCGACAAAAAGATTTTCAGGATGATTGTAGAGCGTCAGGGGTTCGGCCACCTGCATGATGTTGCCGTCCTTCATCACACAGATGCGGTCGCCCATGGTCATGGCCTCCACCTGGTCGTGCGTCACATAAATCATGGTGACGCCGAGGCGGGCATGGAGCTTGGAAATCTCGGTGCGGGTCGAGACGCGCATCTTGGCGTCGAGGTTGGACAGCGGCTCGTCAAAAAGAAACACCTTCGGTTTGCGGACGATGGCGCGGCCGACGGCGACTCGCTGCCGCTGTCCGCCGGAAAGCGCCTTGGGTTTGCGGTCGAGGTACGGCTCCAGGCCAAGCAGGGTGGCGGCTTCCCGCACCCGGGCGGCGATTTCCGCCTTCGGCAGGCCGCGCAGCTTCAGGCCGAAGGCCATGTTGTCGTAAACCGACATGTGCGGGTAGAGGGCGTAGTTCTGAAAGACCATGGCGATGTCCCGGTCTTTGGGCAGCACTTGATTGACGACGCGTCCGTCGATGGCGACGGTGCCGCCGTCGATTTCCTCCAGGCCGGCGATCATGCGCAGCGTGGTCGACTTGCCACAGCCGGAGGGGCCAACCAGCACCATGAACTCGCGGTCCTCGACCACGAGGTTGATCGCATTGACGGCGCGCACCCCCGGGCCGTTTTTTTCGGAAAAAATCTTGAGCAGATTTTCAATGACGACTTTGGCCATAGCGCCGGCGCAACTGCCGCCGGCACGTGAACATCAAGCAAGGCCAAAGTGAGTCAATGCCATATCCGGCGGCTGCTTTTTAGCGTTGCCTCCCGCGGAGGGCGCGGCTTTTTGAATCGGCACTGCACGTCTGCCTCGCGGGATTCATCCCTTCTTTGCATGGCTTCTCAACCCATTCTCGGTTCGACTCCCCTCACTTTTGAACTCCCGCGCGCCCTGGTCGACCGGATTCAATCCTGCCGCAACGGTCTCGGCCTGAAGTCCGTCAGCGACGTGATCCGCCGGGCGCTGGACGATTTTGATTTTGCGGCGTTTGATCCTGTGCCGCGCGAGCAATGCCAGATCTCCGTCCGGCTTTCCCCGGCGAGCAAGCGGGTCCTTTTCCGGCACGCCCGCCGGAAAAAGGTCAGCGCCGGCGTGCTGCTTCGGTCCGCGCTCGAGGCCCTGCTGCCGGCGCCGTCGCGGGCCAAACAGGCCGCCCCGGCCGGGAAAACCGCCGGAAAAAAAGCGCGGAAGCCGTCGACGGGGAAAAGGCGGGAATAACCGCCCGACCGGTGCTTCTCACTGCCGCCAGCATGCCTTCCCGGGGCGCCGGGGTCTTCGCGCCGGTTCCGCCCAACCGCCAGGGCGCGGAACGAGGGCCGGTCCGATGCGATGGCTTGCTTTTGGGTCAAGGGATTCTTTAGTGATCGCGATTTGATGCACTCCAACCCGCTGCCACTCTCCCTCTGGGCCCGCAATATC
>JBAZMN010000148.1:0-5442 GCA_041649735.1 Opitutaceae bacterium
AGTTTGTAACGCAATACGTTACAAACCATCCGAGGCTGCTGCTGGATTCTGCGCCCGGAGCCGGCGCATCCGCCGGGCATGCCATGCGCTCGGGACCTCGCCCGAGTAACCGGGCAGCAGGCACGCAATGACCAGCTCCTCCCCGGCGCACAACACCTGCAGCACCACGGCTGTGTGGAACGGCACCGCCGACCAGCCGGCCAGGAGCACGAGCAGCGCCACCGGCAGCACCATCGCCATCCCTTTGGCCAGCCAGGTGTGGTAGCCCAGCACCCGCCGCCACCGGATCAGTCCGTAAGCCACGATGGCAAAGCACCCTGCCAGGACCACCACGAACCACGGCCATTCGCGGCGCGCCACCTCCGGCCACAGCCGCCATACGCCCAAGGCGGCGGCAGCGGTCATCGTATAATCTCCCCAGCTGTCGAGCCGGCGGCCCAGGTCCGACTGGGCGCCGAGCCGCCGGGCGAGGAATCCGTCGAGGGCGTCGGTCAGCAGCGCCGCGGCGAACAGCGCCAGGAACCACGCCCGGGAGCCGCCGGACCACGCCACCACCACCATCGCCGGGGTCAACAAGACGAGGCGGGCAAGGCTGAGCAGATTGGGCAGTTTCTTGAGCATGGTCTTCACAACGGTACCACCCGCCAGTCGAGCCGCCCCGGTTGGAGGTTCAGCCACGCGAAGCTCGCCGGCGCGCCGCCGCGCGGACGCGAGATGCAGCCCGGATTCAACCAGCGCACGCCGTGCGCGTCCGTTTCATCGCGCGGCACATGGGTGTGCCCGTGCAGCACGACGTCGGTGGCCCGCGGGGTCCGGGCCGGCGGGGCGTGGACGAGCAGGAAGCGCATCCCGCCGCGCTCCAGGCGGAGTTCGCCCGGCCAGGCGGAATGACAGTCGCAGTTGCCCAGCACCACGCGCAGCGGCGGTCCGAGCCGTTCAAACTCCCCCAGCACCGACGGACTGCAGACATCGCCCAGATGCCAGATCTCGTCGGCCGCGCGCAGCCGCGCCGGCAGGCCGGGTGGATAATGATCGTGCGTGTCAGCCAGCACGGCGATGCGCCAGCTTACAGCCTTGTCACTTTCAGTCCGCATCTTTCGGCCAGTTTCGCCTGTCGTTCGTCACCCGTCGCAAATTCATCCAACTTTAGTTCGAGTGCAGATGCCACATGCAGGATATCGAGCGTGCGGACACCCAGCGTATCCGCCCAATCACGAGAGAGGCGCAACGCCCGACCGTAAACCTCGTGCAGATCCAAGGCGGGATCGTTGAAAACATCGCCCGACCCCACATCGCGATTGAAATTCTGAATGGCTTGCTTCGCCCGGTCGGCCGGCAGGCTCTGGTCGAAAACCCGGCGCCGGATCGCCGTCTGAACCTCCAGTGACAAGTGCCGGGTCACCACCAATGGCTGCCGGCGCGCCTCGATAAATTTGATGACGGCCGCCGAATTGGTTTCCGGCACGTAGAGTTTAACCACCAAACTGGAATCGAGGTAGAGGCTCAAAATCGTTCCTCGCGCAATTCCTTGACCACTTCACTGGTAGGCTTTCCGGGCGGCACTCCCTCCGGAAAGATCGCCCGCATCCGTCCTGTAAAGTCCGGCCATTTGGCCTTTTGTTTTTTGGCCACGCCAGCCGGCACCAACCTTGCGATCACCTGACCCCGTCTGGTGATGGTGACTTCCTCGCCGCGCTGCACGCGCTTGATGACGGCGCTGAGCCCATGCTGCACTTCGCGAATCGTGGCGGTTTTCATGTTAGACATCGTGTTAGACATCGCCGTCATGTCAAGGACCGCGGTGTTTGACCCATCCGGCACGCCCGCCATGCTGGCGGAGTGCCGCTGCGGACGCTCATTGTCGACTTCAACTCGTTCTTCGCCTCCTGCGAGCAGCAGGAGCGCCCGGAGCTGCGCGGCCGGCCCGTGGGCGTGGTCCCGGTGATGGCCGAGACGACCGGCTGCATCGCCGTGAGCGTCGAGGCCAAGCAGCGCGGCTTGAAACGCAACGCCCGCGTCGACGAGGCGCGGCGGCGGTGCCCCGGCATCATCATCGTCGAGGCGCGCCCCGCGCTCTACATCCAGTATCACCGCCGGCTGATCGAGATCATCGAATCGTGCCTCCACGTGACCAGCGTCATGTCGATCGACGAGGTGGCCTGCGACCTCACGGCGACCTTCGCGCCGCGGGAGCGGGCGGTGGCGGTGGCCCGCCGCATCAAGGCGGCGATCGCCCGCGAAGCCGGAGCCAGCCTCACCTGCTCGATCGGCATCGCGCCCAATTCGTTCCTGGCCAAGGTCGCCTCGGACATGCAGAAGCCCGACGGTCTGGTGGTTCTGGAGGACGCCGACGTGCCGCGGCGCCTCTTGGACCTGGAGATCGGCGACTTCACCGGCATCGGCGAAAACATGGAGCGGCGCCTGCGCGCCCGCAGCATCGACACGGTGCGGAAACTCTACGCCGCCACCCGGGAGGAACTGCGGAACGCCTGGGGCGGCGTCGAGGGCGAACGCATGCATGCCCGCCTGCGCGGCGAGGAGATCCCGCTGCCGCCGCCCCGCCACCGGACGGTCGGACACTCGCACGTGCTTCCCCCCGAGTTGCGCAACGAGACGGCCGCGCTCGCGGTGCTGCACCGCCTCCTGCAGAAGGCCGCGATGCGCCTGCGCGACCTGGGGCTTTTTGCCGGCGGCCTGCAGGTCTCGGTGCGTCATCGCGAAGGCCCGGGCTGGAGCGACGAGCTGCATTTCAACGAGACCCAGGACACCCTTGAGCTCATCCACGCCCTCACCCGAATCTGGGAACGCCGCCCGGCGCGGGGCCGCGCGCCTTTCAAGATCGGCCTCACGCTGTTCAACCTCGTCGAGCTGCCCGGCCACACGCCGGACCTGTTCGCCCGCGAGCAGGAGGAGGCGCATGAGCGCCTGCACGATGTCGTCGACCGTCTCAACCGCGCCTACGGCAAGAATACCGTCTATTTCGGCGGAGCGCACGGCGCCACGGGCTATGCGCCGATGCGCATCGCCTTCACGCGCATCCCCCGGCCGGAACTCGAGGAGATTGATCCACAACAGTCGAAAGTCATCCGGCCGCGGAAAAAGGGACGACCGCAACGTCCGACTTAACCCATCTTCCAGTGTAGGGGCGCGAACTTGTCGCGCCCTCGAAAATGGGCGCTACGATCCTTCAGCGGGGTTCAGACAACCTCGATGGAATCGGGCCGGAAGGATCTTGGTCGCCAAGCATCGGCGTGAGGCAGTCCAAGGCGTGCTTGCACCATTGCGTGCAGCCGCAATCCAGTTTCGGGTTCCGGACTTGCGTGCGGCAGGACGGACAATAGCGAAAGGGTTCGTCCTTCCAGATCTCGATTTCAGCGCCGCAGGACGGACATTTGCCCAGGAAGATGTCCTCCGGCCTCCAGCATCGCATGTCCTGACCCGGGCAACGAAATTCTGCCATGGCAGTCCTCGCTGGAAAAATCAGGGGAGGCAGGAGCTTCCGGGGCGGGTCAGGATGCGCTCACTTTTTTAAGGCATCCACCGCCCGCCGGATGGCCTGGATATGAGCCGGCGTGGTGCCACAACAGCCGCCCACGATGTTTGCGCCGGCGTCGACGACCGCTTTGACCCTCGCGGCCATGTCGGCCGGGCTTTCGGGGAAAACGTCCGCCCCATTGACATTCTTGGGCAGCCCGGCGTTGGCATGGACGAGGATGGGGGTGGTGCCGGCGGCCGCGCGCATCTCCTTCACGATCGCCACCATGTGCTCCATGCCGTTGCCGCAGTTGGTGCCCACGATGTGTGCGCCGGCCTGAATCGCGGCCCGGGCCGCCTGCGTCGGCGACACCCCCATCATGGTGCGGAACTGGCCCGGGCCGGCGGTCTGGAACGTAAAGGTGCAAATCACGACCCGATCGGTGTGCTCCCGGGCCGCCCGCACGGCAATGGCCGCTTCATCGGCCGCACTCATGGTCTCAATGCACAGCGCATCGGCGCCGCCTTTCGCCAGCGCCACCGCCTGTTCCCTGAAAGCCGCGTACAGCTCGTCCTCGGTCACCTCCTCCGTGACGAGCATCTTGCCGGTCGGCCCGATCGAAGCGATGACCCACCGGTCCGGACCGGCTGCTTCGCGGGAAATCCGGGCCGCCGCCTCGTTGATCTCGGCCACGCGATTGGCCAGACCATAGGCCTCCAGCTTGAAGCGCGTGCCGCCAAAGCTGTTCGACTCGATCATGTCGGCCCCCGCATTGATGTAGCTCCGGGCCACATCGAGCACCTCGGCACGCCGCTCGACGCACCAGAGCTCGGGACATTCCCCGGGCTTTAGGCCCTTTTTTTGGAGGAAGGTGCCCCAGGCCCCATCCGAAACCAAGACCCTGCCAGACTGGACCGCTGCCAGAAGACCCTGCTGTTTCATGTCGTTTCTTTCGTTGCCGGGCTATCTCCCGGCTTGGGGTTTCCCGTCCGTTTGCCACAGGCAATCCAAAATCGGCCGGGGTTGTTATTTTTTCCCAAGCAAGAGACAGGTCAAGGAGGAACACGTTCATTTCGCTTAATTAGCGACAGCAATTAATGCCGAACAATTGGCAAGCCGTGAGGAGCCCCGCCGGGTGTTAAGATCTACTATGGTGCGGCCTTGGCTGGAGGGTCGTCTTTCAGCCAGGAAACGCGATCAGCGGTCAAAGATACCCTCCCATGCAAATCCCCTCTCGGCGTCAAAAACGAGTGCCCGATGAGCCTGCGATGATAATTTTTCTCAACGTCACGGGATCGAAAAGACCGGGTGCGCACCTGCTTCCAGGCAGCCATCCCAACTCTGACCTTCAGCTGTTCACCCAATGAAACTGGCGATTTCAGGCAAAGGTGGCACCGGGAAATCGACCCTGGCGGCAGCCCTTTCCCTGCTGATGGTGCGGAAGAAATGGGGGGTGCTGGCCGTGGATGCAGATCCGGATGGGAATCTGGCCGCGGCGCTGGGCGCTTCGCCGGAGGAAATCAGCCGGATCATCCCGATTTCGAAGCAAAAGGAACTCATCGAGGAGCGGACCGGAGCCAAGGTTAGGCAATATGGCCAGATGTTTAAGCTCAACCCGGAGGTGTCCGACATCGCGGAAACCTATGGGACCAGCCTTCAGGGCATCACGCTCCTGGTCCTTGGGGCCATCGAGGCCGGGGGTTCCGGTTGCGCCTGTCCGGAAAGCGTGCTGATTCGCGCCCTGGTGGCCGACCTGGTGCTGCACCGCCATGAGGCCGTGATCATGGACATGGAGGCCGGCATCGAGCACCTCGGACGCGCCACCGCCCGCGGAGTCGAGACACTGCTGGTGATGGTTGAGCCAAGCCAGCGGGCGGTGGATTCCGCCCACCGGGTGGCGCTCCTGGCGGCCGAGATCGGTTTGCGCGACATCCGTTTTGTGGCCAACAAGATCGCCTCCCCCGCCG
>JBAZMN010000149.1:0-5431 GCA_041649735.1 Opitutaceae bacterium
TAATGCTATTTTGCATATTGGTCTCCTCCGGCTCCAAACTCCTTATCCGATCAGCCAATCACCTGAATGCGACACCCGGTTCGCAGCGCGGTGAGTGCCAGCCATTCAATGCACTGCTGCCGTTTTTGACTGACTCGTCATCGAATCCGCGTATTGACCGTCTTCAGTGCCATGCTTCGTCATTGGGTTCTCTTTTCCAGCCAACCCCATACCCTTGCTTAAGGGTGGAATGACAAAAGTTATCATTCCGTTGAGGATTTCTATCACCAGACCCGATATGTCAAACGCTATGTGTGGCCGGTCGAAGCGTCCCAAGGTGCGGTTCGGGCTTAATTTAATCTAACGGTGCTGCCTGGGCCTTGAGATGCTTGAGGGTGATCATCAGGCAATCGGGCATTCTATGATCCAGCGATGGTAACAATGGCGCCGCGACTGACCGGGCCAGCGCTGGCAGATTGAGGCGCTCAGAATCTCGCCGTGACCCCGGCAAACAAGTTCACGGCGGCAGCGGCATGCGTGAGGCCAAGGTTAGCACCAGCGTCGAGTTGGACGTTCTCTGTGAGATCGTAGGTCAATCCGAAATCCGCTGTTGCGACCCATCCGCGGCCAGCTTCCGTGTTCAGGCTGCTGAAGAATTCGCCATAGCCGGCGAATCGACCCATGATGGCATGCCCCAGCGTGATCGAATGGACAAATTCGGCGTGGCGGCCCTGGCCGTTGTCATTGCGCCGGCAGCTGCCCGCCGCCTCCAGCCCCATGTCCCAGCCGGCGGGAAGCCGCACCGCGAGCGGTAGAATCACGCCGCCTTCGATTGCAGAGTTGCCGAGATCATGCGTGTTCGTCGGAAACTTGACGAACGGGAGCAACGCAAACGCGGTCCGGCCGCCGTCATTGCCCCAGAGGTTGATTTTCAGCCGTGTGGTCAAATCGCCGAAGCCAGACGTGCGCGTCGACTGGTGTGCCCGGCGGTCCTCGATCCGCACGGTAAGATAGTCGTCGAAGACAAGCTGGAGATCGATGTTATTGCGCAAACCCAGCTTCAGATTTGTCGGCACGAAATTCCAGGTGTCGGCACGTGTGCCATCCGCCCGGTCGCGGGTATACGTCGCGAAATCGATCTCCAGTTGTAAGTGCCCAGCGTCCAAGGTGTAGGGGCTTTCCGTCTTGTCGGGCCGGTCCGGCGCAAGCTCCCGCATCAATCCGGCCGGCGTCGGATGGAAGAGATTATAGCAGCTCTTGTCGGGTGGCGATTCACTGGCGCCCTCGGCCGCCACGCTCAGCGCGCCCGTCATGCCGCAACCCGGCAGAACCTGCATGATGGCGAGGTGCAGCCACAATCGGCCCGCCGGGCATGTCCGCCCGGCCTGGGACGATGCGCGCTTCATTTGGCCTTCAGCAGCAGGACCGGCACGTTGATGCTGTGCCGGACGCGGCGGGCCGTCGTCCCGAGAAAGAGGTCGGCGAGGAACCGGTGTCCGTGCGTACTCATGGCCACCAGGTCGCAACCTTTCGCCTCCACCCATTTGATGATCTCCTGGGACGGCTCGCCAAAGGCCAGTTCCGCCTCGGCCGGAATGCCGGCGGATTGGAACTCGGAGCAAACTTTGACCAAGTAAGCCTTGTCCTCGACGATCTCCGGCCCGACCGCATCGGGGCCGAACATGCGGGCCGCCCAGCCGTCCGCCACATGCAACAGCACCACCCGGCAGTGCACGCACGACGCGAGCGATTTGACATGTTCGATGATTGCCCGGTCGGTTGCCGTGCCCTCCAGCGTCACGAGAATGGTCTTGTACATGGGGATTCCTGACGGTGGGGGGCTTATCCGCCAACGATGACCTGCCAGGCCGCTCGCAGTGCATCCGGCAGACCATAGATGTCCATTGCCGTAATCAGTATGGCGCTCGTCCAGCCCGCGACCATCAAAAACCATCCGTTCCTCCAGATTCCCATCCGCTGGCGGGAGCTCGTGAAATGCAGGAGTGGAAACATCGCGAACGGGAGCTGCAGGGCCAGCACCACCTGGCTGAGCGTCAGCAGGTCGGTGACACTGCCTTCGCCGCGCAATCCGATGACAAAAACGGCCGGCAGGATGGCCAGCAGGCGGGTGATCAGCCGCCGCACCCACGGCTTGATCCGCCAGTGCATGAAGCCCTCCATCACCACCTGTCCGGCCAGCGTGCCGGTGATGGTGCTGCTCTGACCGCTGGCCAGCAGCGCCACCGCGAACAGCGTGCTGGCCAGCGCGGTTCCCAGGAGCGGCGCGAGGGTCAGGTAGGCCACCTGGATCCAGTCGCTATCCGCGGCAAATTTGACCACCTTCCCGCCCGCCACGGTCACGCTTTCCTGGCCGTAGAAGACCATCGCCGCGAGCACGAGGATGGCCGCATTGATGAAGAAGGCGATGATCAGGGCGCTCGTCGCGTCGATGGTGTTGAAGCGGATGGCGCGCCGGACGGACACCTCATCCCGTTGCAGCTTGCGGCTCTGAACCAGCGCCGAGTGCAGGTAGAGATTGTGCGGCATCACCGTGGCTCCGATGATGCCGATGGCCACGTAGATCATCCCCGGCTGATGAAGGCTCGGTGTGAACAACGCCTGCCCCATTTCCAGGAAGTGAGGCTGCGTTTGGGGCAGGACGAAGATTTCGAGGCAGAAGCAAACGGCGATGGTCGCCACCAGCAGGAGGACGATGGCTTCGATCGTCCGCATGCCAAATTGTTGCAACGCCAGGAGCAGCAGCACGTCCAGCCCCGTGATGATCACCGCCCACAACAGGGGGATATGAAACAACAGGTTGAGCGCCACCGCGCTGCCCAACACCTCCGCGAGATCGCACGCGGCGATGGCCAGCTCGCAAAAAAGCCAGTTCGGCCAGCGGGACCAGCGCGGGTACCATTCGCGGCAGCCCTGCGCGAGGTCCTTGCCTGTGACCACGCCCAGCCGCGCGGAGATCACCTGCATGAAGATCGCCATCAGGCTGGCGAGCCCCACCACCCAGAGCAGGCCATACTTGAATTGCGCACCGGCCTGCAGGTCGGTGCCCCAATTCCCGGGATCCATGTAGCCCACACTGACCAGGATGGCCGGCCCGACGTAGGCGCGCCAGTGTGCCCAGAAACCGGCCTCCCGGGGCGGCACCCTCACGGTGCCGTACAAGCCCTCCAGGGACGGCTGGCCGCCCGGGCGGGGACCGGCTTCCGGCGGGGGTGATGCATTGGGTGTCGCCTCCAAGATGTAGCCATGGCTACAGACGATTCGCCGATTGTCAATCGGCTTCCCTTTTCTCCGGACGGCGGTAGGAATGCCTCGTGGCCAAAACCCGCCCCGCCCACCACAAGATCAGCCTCCAGCGCACCCGGGAGGAGCACGCCCAGGAAACCGCCCAGGATTACGTGGAGATGATCGCCGAACTGATTGCCACCACGGGTGAGGCCCGGGTGACCGATCTGGCCCGGCGCCTGGGGGTCACGCATGTCACCGTCAACCGCACCATCCGGCGCCTCCAGCGTGACGGCCTGGTCACCGCCCTTCCCTATCGCTCCATTTTCCTCACCGACCCCGGCCGGAAACTTTCGGAAGAATCGCGGCGGCGCCACGAAATCGTCAGCCGCTTCCTCCGATCACTCGGGGTGCCGGCGGCCGTCGCCCATGCGGATGCGGAAGGCATGGAACACCACGTCAGCAAAGAAACCCTCGCGGCGTTCGTCAAACACCTCGGAAATTCCGGCGGCGCGTGAAGCGCCCGCTCAGAATTCCCAGCGCAGGCGCAGCACCGGATTCCAGTCGTTCGCGCCGCGCGTGACCGTCCGATGCAGCGAACAGTCCAGCCGCGTGCCCAGGGCCAGCCGCCAGCTGGCGCCCCCTCCAACCGTGAACGCCCAATCCGAAGCCTTGGCCGATGACGCGGCGAGCGATGATTCGGCGTACAGCAAAAGACTGCCGATCACGGGCTGGCTGAGCAGACCGGAGACGTACCAGACCGAATCGTAACCGGTATCGTTGTCATTGCGCACGAGATCCCACTCGGCCATCGCCCCGAACGTGGTTCCGCCCGGTTTTCCGATGGCCCAGGGAACGGCCACGCCGCCTTCCATCGCGCCGCTCCCCACCCCGTCATTCCGCGTTGGAATCCGGATGTAAGGTTCCACCGCGGCCGCCGCGCCCAGCGCCGGGTCTTTCCAGAAAGTGTATCTCGGGCGCAGACTCAGCGCCCCCATCCCCGAATTGGAGTCGTGCCGGCCGTGCAGATCGAATTTTTCCCGGAGAAACCAGTCCAGCCCGACCTGTAGGTCGAGATCCTGCATCAGGCCGGTCGTCAGGCGGGTCACGGCCACCGCCTGCGCGCTGTATGGCTTGCTTGCCTGGCCCGGATCATGCCGGTCCAGAGCCAGTGACATCAATTCCACCTGTCCGACCAGCTTTCCCGGCTGGACCGTGAACGGGGAGTCGGTGAACTGGGCGCCCGCCCTCGGCACCGCGGCAAGGATGAGCGTTGAAATCAGTGTCACGCGGCTGGGTTTCCAGCCTCCGGCGCGCCATGGTGCCATGACGGCAGCGAAGCGGCGTTCAGCGCCGCCTTCAATGGCAAAAAACATTTCCGGGAACTTCTGTCCAGCCGGTCGGGTTGTTACTTTGCCGGAACCGCCGTTCAGGCGCCCGCAAGGATTCGCCCTTGTCACCGTTCGCGCTCCATCCCCATACTGCCCGCGATGTCGAAGCCGTTTGCGCGATTTATTTTTCTGGCTACGGCTGCATTTTTCGCGGTCTTCTTTGTCTGGCCGGTCCTGCAAATCCTGAAGGGCGGCTTTCTCGATGCCGACGGGCGGCTGACCTTCGCCTTCCTGGGCCAGGTCCTCACCAATCCGGTCTATCTCGACGGCTTGGGAAATTCCTTCCTGCTCGCGGTCGCCACCACGACCCTGGCCCTGCTGCTGGCGCTGCCCCTCGCCTTCATCGCGGACCGCTACCGCTTTCCCGCCAAGGGCCTGCTCGGCTCCCTGATTTTGATTCCGATGATTCTGCCGCCGTTTGTCGGGGCGATCGGCATCAAGCAGATTTTCGGGCAATACGGCGCGTTCAACGCGCTGATCATCGCCCTGGACCTGCGGCCGTCCGGCTGGACGTTCGACTGGTTCGCCGCCAGCCGGTTCTGGGGGATCACGCTGGTCGAGGCGCTCAGTCTCTATCCGGTCATCTACCTCAACGCCCTCGCTGCGATGGCCAACGTTGATCCCGCGATGGAGGAGGCCGCCGCCAATCTCGGCTGCACCGGCCTGCGGCGCTTCCGGCGCATCACCCTGCCCCTCATCCAGCCGGGTCTGTTCGCCGGCGCGACCATCGTCTTCATCTGGACGTTCACCGAGCTCGGCGTGCCCCTGATCTTCGACTATGCCCGGGTTACGCCGGTGCAGATTTACAACGGCCTGAA
>JBAZMN010000150.1:0-5426 GCA_041649735.1 Opitutaceae bacterium
AGAGTTCGCTGTAGCCGATGATGGCGTTGAGCGGAGTCAGCATCTCCCGGCGCATGGTCATCAGGTCGATCTTGCCGGTCTCGATCTTCCACGGGGCCAGCGCATCGTTGAAGAGCGCCAGCAACTGGCCACCCGCGGTGTGAATCTTCTTGATGTCACGCAGCAGTCGCTCGGCCTCGAGGCCCTCGATCGATTCCATCAACATCTCGCTGTAACCGATGATCTGGTTGAGCGGGGTGCGCAGCGCGTGGCGCAGCTGCGTGAGCGTTTCGATGTCGTTGGCCTGAAGCGCCTGCAGGAACGGACTCAGCGTGCCCTGGTTGCTGACGGAGGGCGGCTTGCCGACGCCTGGAGTGGGGTCGCTCATGAGGCCGGGGCGGGTGGCGCGGAGGGCGCGGGCGGCGCCGAAGGCGGCTTGCCGAGCAGGGCGTCGATTTTGCCGAGCAAACGGGGCAGGTCGACCGGCTTGGTGTCGTAGTCGTTGCAGCCGGCTTTGAGGGCCTTGTCCCGGTCGCTGGTCATGGCATGGGCCGTGAGGGCGATGATGGGAATCGAGGCGAGCGCGGGATCGGCTTTGATCCGGCGGCTGGCCTCCCAGCCGTCGATGACGGGGAGGCTCATGTCCATCAGGATGAGATCGGGAGTTTCGGTGCGGGCCTTTTCCACGCCGGCGCCGCCGTCGACGGCGATGACCGTGGTGAAGCCGCGGCGTTCAAGGCGCCGGGAAAGCATGTCCCGGTTCATCTCATTATCTTCAACAATCAGGATCTTCGCCATGGGAAGCAGGAATGAAGGTTGGAAGGCTAGGTGGCCGGCGCCACCGGCGCGTCTGGTGCCGGTGCCGCCTGCCGGTTCAGCATGTGCTGATTGATGGTCTCCCGGACCTCCCGGAGCAAGTCTTCTCGGGCAAAGCGGCCTTTCTGGAAGATGCGTTCGACCTGCCCCTTGAGCATCTGCTGGGATTCGTTGGTCAGGTCGAGCGAGCTCACCACCACCACCGGAATCTTGGACCAGGTGGGATGGGGCCGGATCTGGCGCAGAAATTCGAAGCCGTCCATTTCGGCCATCATCAGATCGAGGACGATCATGTCGGGAATGACGCCGCCCTGGAGGACCTCGAGCGCCTCCTTGCCGTTGCCGGCTTCCTTGACCTGGATGTGCTCCTTTTCGATCATGCGGACGACCAGCTCGCGGGAGGGCGGGTCGTCCTCCACCACCAGCACGGTGCCGGTTCCGCTCGGCTTGGTCGTGCGGTGCCGCTCCAGCACCGGCAGCAGCTTCTGGGCGTCGATGGGCTTGGTCAGATACTCGGTCGCGCCCAGCGCGAATCCCATCTCCTTGTTTTCGAGCATGGTCAGGAGGATGATGGGAACATCGGTGAATCCGGGCAGGGCCTTCAACTGGGCCAGCACCGACCAGCCGTCCATGCCCGGCATGAGGATGTCGAGGATGACGATGTCCGGGTGGTACTCGCGGGCCAGGCGCAGGCCCTCCTTGCCGTCGCGGCCGATCCGGGTCGAATAGCCCTCGCGGGTCAGCATGTTGGTCAGCACGGCATGGACCGCCTCGTCGTCGTCGATGATGAGCACGCGCCCCTTCGGCGTGGGCGCCGCCTGCGTCTCCTTGTCCGTGACCGCATAGGGGGAGCGGGCGGGTTTGACGCGGGCCGGAACGCGCATCGTGAAGGTGGAGCCGGTACCGGGGGTGCTCTTGACGCTGATATCGCCGCCCATCATCTGGGCAAATTGCTTTGAGATTGCGAGACCGAGTCCCGTTCCGCCGAACTTGCTGGCGGTCGAGGCGTCGGCCTGACTGAAGGCCTTGAAGAGGCGGCCCATCTGCTCCTCGGTCATGCCGATGCCGGTATCGGTGACGTGCATGACGACCCAGACCTGGTTGTCGGCGATCTCACGCTCGATTTTCAGTTCGATGCGCCCGTTCTCGGTGAACTTGCTGGCGTTGCTGAGCAGGTTGAGGAGCGTCTGGCGGATCTTGGTGGCGTCGCCATACATCGAGCCGATCGCGGGCGTGCAGTTCACGACGAGCTCATTTTTGCGCTTCTCGATCAGCGGGGCGATCGTGGTGGTGACCTCGGTGACCAGGGTCTGGAGATCGAAGGTTTCGAGGTAGAGCTGCATCTTGCCGGCCTCGATCTTGGACAGGTCGAGAACGTCGTTGATCAGCCCCAGCAGGTGCCGCGCGGCGCTCAGGATCTTCTGGAGATCGGCGGCGGCGTCTTCCTCGCCTTTTTCGTTGGCATCCTCCTGCAGCATTTCGCTGTAGCCGATGATGGCGTTCATCGGCGTGCGCAGCTCGTGGCTCATCTTGGCGAGGAAGGCGCTTTTCGCCTGGTTGGCCTCCTTGGCGGCCACAACCGCCCGCTCCAGTTCCGCGGTGCGCTCGGACACCTTCTGTTCCAGACCCTCGTTGATCTGCCGGAGGCTTTCCCGGGCGTCCTCGGCGTTCTTGCGGGCCACCTCCAGCTCGGCACTCCGCTGCTCGATGGTTTGCAGCATCTGGTTGAACGAGTGCGTGAGCGTGCCGATCTCATCGTTGCCCCGTTCCCGCACCCGCACCGTGTAATCCTGCTGTCCGGCGATGCGGCGGGCGGCCGCGGCCAGCTCAGTGATCGGGTCGGTCACGGACCGCTGCAATCGCTGGGCGACGAGCATCGCGAGCAGGCAGCAGGCGAGGAAGATGATCACCATACCGCGGGCGACGTTGCCAAAACGCTCGGAGGCCAGCTTGGCCACATCGGCCTTGAGGTACAGGGTGCCAAGCACCTGGCCTTCCTTGCTGCGCAACGGGTGGAAGGCGACCACCTGATCGGTGGAGAAATTCAGGTTGATGCGCTGGGGCAGGGGAATGAATTCGTTGGCGCCGCTTTTGATGTATTTCGCGAGCAGCTTGTTGTCGGGCGAATAAACCGCCGCGGCCACGATCACCTCGTCGCTTTGCAGCGTCTGGAGGGACAAATTGGCCGCGGTCGGATCCTTTTGCAGGGCGACAACAATACTGTCCAAGAGCAGCCGTTGCGTGGCCTCGACCCGGCGATAGATTTCGCTGTGGAAGCGATAGACCTCGTAGCTGTAATAGCCGCCGATCGCCGTCAGCAGGGAGACGGCGCAAACCGAGATGATGATCAGACTCAGCTTCCAGCGAAAAGGTAGGGTAAACCGCTCAACTTTTTCCATGAGATTGCCACCAAGGTTCAGCCGGCCGCAGCAAATGTAAACTGTGGAGGAGGATTATGTCCCGGTGATAGAACGGGCGCCATGCTAAATGGACGCGTGGTTACGGAACAAACGGTATTGGGAATAGGCTCAGGGAACAACTGGATTGTCAATTATTATTACTCCGACGGAGTCAACGAGTTAAAAAAGAGCGGTCTGCAACCGGGTTTCATCGGTCGGATTGCCGGCGAATCCTGGAAGCCAAGGTCTCCGCCGCGTCGGACAACCATCGGGTTCCTTTCTCCCGCGTGGCCAAAGCGGGATCGCCCACGACGCCGCTGCGCGACAGGTCCCGCGTCATCCAGGCAAACGTCGCGGGAGCATCCTCCGGACGCAACTCGCCCGGATCGTTCAGGCGGGCGGGGTATTCGCCCGCCGCCTGATCCATGTGCACCAGTTCCGGAGCACAGGCCAGCATGAGCGACGTTTCCCATTCGCCGGCGTGAAACCCCCAGGCTGCCTCCTGCGCGCCGAGATCGGAGGCATGGCCGGGGCGGAGCAAGAAGGTTTCGAGGCCGATCGACCCTTGGATTTCATGGAGCACGGAGGCGAGGACCGTGCTGTTGCCGCCATGCGTGTTGAGCAAGGCGAGCCGGCGCAGGCCCAGAGCGCTGACCTGCTCCGCGATCGCGAGGACAAGCCGGCGCAGGGTTTTGGTCGAAAGCGACACGGTGCCCAAGTATTCCCGGTGCTCGATGCTTTTGCCGTAGGTAACCGGCGGCGCCACAAAAACGGGAAGATCGGGCGGCAGCCTGCGCAGCGCGGCGTCAAGCAGGGCCTGGCCAAGGATCGCATCCACACCCACCGGCAGATGCGGGCCATGCTGTTCGATGGCCCCGGTCGGCACGATGACCAGGCTTTCCTTTTTCCCGGCCATATCGGCGAGATGCGTGGACGTGAGGGAGGCAAGATAACGCGGCCGGTAGGCCGGGAAAGGCACGGTGGATACGGCGGGCGGCATCGGTTTATCCGTTGCGAAGACCGGAAGCGGCGGCGCCAGATGTCCACGGATTTCCGTCAACAGCTTCGCCAGGTGGGCTGCGAAGGGGGCGACATCGCCGGCCTGGTGGCGGGCGGGGTCGAGGCCGAGTGCCCGGGTGTGAATGACATAAGTGCGGAGGCCGCAACCTGCCCGTGCGTCCAGGGCGGCCGTGGCCACGAAAGGTTCGTTGATGGAGCTGGTGTTGAGGAAAACCAGCTTGTGAAAGCCGGCGGCTTTCACACCGGCGGCCACTTCGGCAACCAGGTGGTGTGCCGTCTCCGGATCCACTTCGAAAAATCCCCTGACTCCGAATGCCGGCAGGAACCGAAGCGGCGGCAGCACCCGCACGACAAAACGCGTCTTCACCTGTTCGACCGCCCGGCGCAGCAGGGCGCCGCCGACCAGCTCCTCCACGTCGAGCGGCAGGTCGGCGCCATGGTCGGTCAAGCCGTGGATCGGCAGCACCACGATGGCGTATTCCTTTTGCGGCAGCGCGGCAAAGTCCGGCCAGGCGTGATGCGCCCAGCAGGTCTCTGGTTCGGCAGCAGCCAGCCATGTCGTCGCCATGGAGCGAGGCTAGGGTCGGCCCGGCCGCTGACGACAGGAAAATGACGGCGCCCCGGCCTAAGAAAACGACCGCAGATCCGTGTCCATTAGAGAACGCAACCTATCTCATCCACTCCCGCCGACGAGGACCCCATGAATACCAAATTCATCCTGCCCGCCGCGTTTGCCCTGACCCTGCATGCATTCCTGCTTCTGGGGCTGACGGACAAGTCGCCCGCAGTCGTTCCGATTCCCGAAGTTTTCCCAAATCCGCCGGAGCGGACCAAGTCCACGACCTTCGTTGAGATCGATGAGTCGGTGCGGTCACCCGGTGAAGAGGAGGATGAAGCCGATCCGGTGGGCCGAAAGACAGTGGCACCCCGGCCGATCGAGATCCCTCCGCTGCATCCGCCGGAAGGGAGCATCACCATTCCGGTGCTGCCGCCGATCAAAGGTGACGAAAGCATCCGGGCGATTCCGGCTAACTGGGACACTCGTGGCAACCGGACACCTCCCGTGGTCAACTGGACCGATTTGGACAGCATGCCGCGCGTTCGCCTGCAACCGCCACCGGTTTACCCGGCGGACATGCGCGCCGCTGGCCTGGAAGGAACCGTGACAGTGGAATTCATGGTCGATGAAACCGGCAATGTGCACAATCCCGT
>JBAZMN010000151.1:0-5416 GCA_041649735.1 Opitutaceae bacterium
AGTAATCTACGAGCGCGGAACGCATGTCGGCCGTCTTCGACCCCGTGACGCGGTCGGTGCCCTGATGCTTCGCAAACCAGCGGGCATAGATCTCCTTTGACCGCTCATCCGTGTTGGAACCATTGAACAGCACGATCCCTTCGGCGAAAGGGCTGTCGGCGAGCACCCGCAGGAGGTAGCTTTGAGTGCGCCGGGACTCCGTGAAGATGATGGCCTTCTCCGCGGCCCCGAGTTCCTGCGCTTTCTTGAAGGCGACGCCCAGGGCCTTGAGGAGGGCCTTCCCCTTGGCGTTGTGCGAAATCGAGGTGGCGAGCCGGGCAAACTGGTCGAGGTCGGCGATTTCAGCTTCGAGCGCTTTCCGGTCGGCCTCGGAGAGCGCCTCTGGCGGTGGCTCGTCCGGCCATTCCTCGGCGGTTTCGTCGAGCGCCTCGTAGTCCTGGTCCAGCTCGTCCTCCAGCGATTCGGCCGGTTTCTGCTGCCTGAGCTGTTCTTTCAAGCGGCGTGAAATCGACTCGAGCGCACCGGCGATGGCAAAAGTTGACGAGGCGAGCAGCTTCCGCAGCACGAGGGTCATCAGCGAACGCTGGCTGGCGGGGAGCGCCCGCAGATTGTCACGGCGCAGGTATTCGGAGACCAACTCATAAAGCCGGTCTTCACTCTCCTCCGGAGTGAATTCCTCCACCAATGCCCGGCGCTCGGTGTAGGGGATGTAGGCCGTGACCTGCCGGCGCAGGGTGCGACAACAGATCGGTTTCAACCGGGCCTTGAGCGTGTCGAACACCTGTTGCTGGTTGAGATTGGCGAATTGCTCGCGGAAGCTCTTGAGGTCGCCGAACGCATACACTTCGATGAAACTGACGAGGCCGAACAGTTCCAGAAGCGAGTTTTGCAGCGGGGTCGCGGTCAGCAGCAGCTTGTGCTTGTTCGCCAGTGCGAGTTTGAGCGTGTTGGCGATGACGTTGGACGGCTTGTAGACGTTGCGGAGGCGGTGGGCCTCGTCCATCACCACCAAGTCCCACGGGGTCTCAGCGACGTCCCGGGCCTGTTTCCTTGCGAATTGGTAGGAGCAGATGACAATTCTGTCGTTGGGTTCGAACGGGCGGAAGTTCCCAACCTTGATCTGTGCGTTATAGGATTTCGTCTCCAGAATCTGGCAGGGCAGGAAGAACTTCTCGGTTAGCTCCTGATGCCACTGCTTGCGGAGGTTGGAGGGGACGATGATCAGGATCCGGCGCTTCCGCTCCGCCCACCGCTGCGAGATGACGAGCCCGGCCTCGATGGTCTTGCCCAGACCGACCTCATCGGCAAGTAGGGCGCCCTTGGACAGCGGCGAGTTGAACGCAAACAGCGCCGCGTCCACCTGATGGGGATTGAGGTCAACCTGCGCCCCGGCCACCGCCCCCGCCAGCTTTTCCAGGCTGTCCGATGAACAGCGCTTGGTCAGCTCGTAGGCGAAATACTTGGCGTGGTAGTCGGTGAGGTTCACAGAACTCGAAGAGCTTTTTTGTAGCTTCCAGAAAGTTCAACGCAAGCCCGACCATGGTCACGTGGGTAGAATCGGAATGTTCTGCCGGACGGCAGAACACCTGGGTCAATGGATTGGTCCCGGCTCACGCCGGCTCGGTCACCGCGGAAAACATGGCCACGATGTTTTCCGGAGGGACGCCGGCCAGGATGTTGTGGACCTGCTGGAATACGAAACCACCGCCCGGGCAGAGGGCCTTTACCTGTTCCCGGACATGGCGCCGGATGAGATCGGGTGTGCCCTTGGGCAGGATCTGCTGCGTGTCGCAACCTCCACCCCAGAAAACCAGGTCTTGGCCGAAATCGCGCTTGAGTCCCTTGACCTCCATCCCGGCGCAGGAAATCTGCACCGGATTGATGGCGTCCAGCCCCGCCTCGATGAGGTCGGGCAGGAGCTCGCGCACCCCGCCGCAGCAGTGCAGCAGGACCTTGACGTTGGCCAGCTCCTTCGCCCGCTTCCACATGCGCGCGTGACGGGGTTTGAAGAATTCCCGGTACATGGCGGGGGAAATCTGGGGTCCGGTCTGCATGCCGAGATCGTCGCCGAAGAGGATGATATCGATGTTGCCGCCCACCGCGCCCAGGAACCGTTCGAGATTGGCGAGATGGATCTCCACCAATTGGTCGAGAAAAGCGTGTGCCTTTTCGGGTTCGGCGGCGAGGAGCATGAAGAAATTGTCGTTACGGTAAAGGAACTGCCCCGTTTCGAGCAGATTGCCGCCGAACAGGCCCAGGATGGCCCGGTCCGTTTTTTGGCGCAGGGTCTTGGCCCCGGCCGCGAGGCGCTTGAGCCCTTCGGGCCCATCGGCGAGCGGACCGGGAGGCCCGACGGCGGAGTGCCACATCGATTCCTGCATGGCCGCGGGGATTGTCTTCGACCCTCCCTCCTCTGCGAAAGGGAAGTAGGCTTGCTCAAAATACAACGCCCCGTCGGGCATGCGGGCGATGATCCGGCCGTTCTTGGAGCGGTAAACCCATTCACCTTCCGCACGCTCGGGAAGCGCCCAGGCCGGCATCTGGCAGGGTGAACCATCCGGCAGCGTCCAGTCGGCCCAACTGGAGTCGTCCTCGGCAAAGGCCCGGCCAAGCTCGATGGTATCAACCCCGAAAAGGTCCAGGACATCCTCGTCGACGATGGCCAGCTGCTGGACGGGGTCATAGACGCGAACGGGCCTTTCCGGCAGATGCAGGTGTTTCCGTAATCGGACGTACGCCAGGGCGGCGATGCCCGATGATCGATGCCCGGAAAAATCGATGGGGACACGATCAGGTTGACGATGCGCCAGGGCGGCGAGGATTCTCTCTCTCGGACTCATGTTGTTGGCTCCATTGATTAGAAACTGATTTTAGGCGGAAGCTTGGGGTGTTTCCGATCTAATAGATCGGACAAAAAACAGGCGGGGATCACATGGCGGCAGCGTGGGGGAAAATGGCCACAAGGGCCTGGTCCAAATTCGACCGGTTCGGCCAGGGCATTTTCGCAGCGCTTTCATGATGAAAGAGTAGAATGGTCTTGTCACGCCGGTTGTGCTCCGGCGCCGGCCCCGGGAAATGTCCAATCAGCTTGCCAAGCCGGCGAATGTCATAGCTTATTTTGCCACCCCGCCTGATGAACCACGGGTTCATCCGAGAAGGTGAGCGCCGTCCGCAATTTCCCCATGCCTGCCTCCCGCAAACCGAAGAAGCGCCCCGCGGCGGCAAACGCCGCATCGCCGGGGGCGCGTTTCCGCGCCGCCGTCGAGGCCGAGCGGCCGCTCCAGGTCGTCGGGGTCATCAACGCCTTTTGCGCGCTGCTGGCGCAACGGGCCGGATTTCGCGCACTCTACCTCTCCGGCGCCGGCGTGGCCAACGCCTCGTTCGGACTGCCGGACCTCGGCCTGACCACGCTCAACGACGTCTGTGAGGACATCCGGCGCATCACGCAGGCGACGGATCTGCCGCTGCTGGTGGACGCGGACACGGGGTGGGGCGGGGCGTTCATGGTTGCCCGCACCGTCAGGGAAATGATCCGGGCGGGTGCGGCCGGATGCCATCTCGAGGACCAGGTGCAGGCCAAGCGCTGCGGCCATCGGCCGGGCAAGGAACTCGTGAGTGCGGCGGAGATGTGCGACCGCATCAAGGCCGCGGTCGATGCGCGCACCGATCCGCACTTCGTCATCATGGCGCGCACCGACGCGCACGCCAACGAGGGCCTGGCGGCGGCGATCGCGCGGGCCCGGGCCTATGCGGCCGCGGGCGCGGACATGATTTTTGCCGAGGCGCTGACCAGCGCGGACGAATACCGCGCCTTCACCGCCGCGCTGAGCGCGGTGCCGGTGCTGGCCAACCTCACCGAGTTCGGCAAGACGCCGCTGCTCACGACCGGGGAACTGCGCGCGGCCGGGGTGCGGCTCGCGCTCTATCCGCTCAGCGCCTTCCGCGCGATGAACCACGCCGCCGCCGCGGTCTACGCCGCCCTGCGGACGGAGGGCACGCAGCGATCACTCACCGGCGCGATGCAGACGCGCGCCGAACTTTACGACGTGCTCAACTATCACGCCTACGAGCAAAAGCTCGATGCCCTTTTCTCGCACCAAAAAGCGCCTCCACCGTCCTCATGAGCGAAGCCAAGCCCGCCCCGCCCTTCAAACCCAAGAAATCCGTCGCCCTTTCCGGCGTGATCGCCGGTGACACCGGCCTCTGCTCGGTCGGCCGCAGCGGCAACGACCTGCACTACCGCGGCTACAACATTCTCGACCTCGCCGCGCATTCCGAGTTCGAGGAGGTGGCGCACCTGCTCGTGCACGGCCACCTGCCCAACCGCTGCGAGCTCGTCGCCTACAAGGCGAGGCTCAAATCACTCCGCGGCCTGCCCGCCCTCGTGCGCACGGTGCTCGAGGCGCTGCCCCCCTCCACGCATCCGATGGATGTGCTCCGCACCGGCGTATCCGCCCTCGGCTGCGCCCTGCCCGAACGCGACACGCATGACGACGCCGGCGCGCGCGACATCATCGACCGGCTCCTCGCCTCGCTCAATTCCATCCTGCTCTATTGGCATCACTACGCGCAGAACGGGCGGCGCATCGAGGTCGCCACCGACGACGACTCCATCGGCGGCCACTTCCTGCACCTGCTCCACGGCCAGCCGCCATCGGTTTCCCATGTCCAGGCCATGCACACCTCGCTCGTGCTGTACGCCGAGCACGAGTTCAACGCCTCCACCTTTGCCACGCGCGTCGTCACCGGCACCGGCTCGGATCTCTACTCCGCCATCGTCGGCGGCATCGGCGCGCTCCGCGGGCCGAAGCACGGCGGGGCGAACGAATTCTCCTTCGAGGTGCAGAACCGTTGCCGCACCCCCGAGGAGGCCGAGGCCGACATTCTCCGCCGCCTTGCCGCCCGGGAGGTCATCATCGGTTTCGGTCATCCCGTCTACACCGTCTCCGACCCGCGCAGCCACGTGATCAAGGAGGTCGCGCGCCGCCTCTCGGCCGAGGCGGCCAACCTCCGGATGTTCTCCATCGCTGCGCACATCGAGAGCGTGATGTGGCGCGAGAAAAAGATGTTCCCCAACCTCGATTGGTACAGCGCCATCTCCTACCACATGCTCGGCGTGCCCACCGCGATGTTCACGCCGCTCTTCGTCATCGCCCGCACCTCCGGCTGGGGCGCGCACATCCTCGAGCAGCGGGCCGACCACAAGATCATCCGCCCCAGCGCCCACTACGTCGGCCCCGAGCCGCGCGCCTTCGTGCCGATCAACGAGCGTTGAGGCGCCCGGCCCGCGGCTGATCTCCTTCCGCATGTCCCACCACGACCCCACCAACGCGGCGCGCCCCGCGCCCGACCCGCTTTTCCAGCAAATCGCCGACTACACGCTCCGCGTCGACCGCCTCACCAGCGAGGAGGCCCT
>JBAZMN010000152.1:0-5413 GCA_041649735.1 Opitutaceae bacterium
CATGGCCTACGCCCTCGACGCCCCCTGGATCGCCGTGAACGTCGAGACGCCGGCTCCCCGCACGCCGGAGGAGCGGAAGCTGCTGGACGAAAATCTTGCCCTCGCCCGCGAACTCGGCGCCGAGCTGGTGGTGGTGCCCGACCGCGACGTCGCCGGCACGCTCGTGCGCGTCGCCCAGCAGCGCAACGTCAGCCAGATCGTCATCGGCAAATCACGGGGCCAGCCCGTCCTCGACCTGCTGCGCGGCGGCTCGCTCGCCGACCGCCTCATCCGCCGGAGCGGACAGATCGATGTCTACGTCGTGCCGGCCGAGCCGCGCACCGGCCGCAGTCGCTGGCGGGAATGGAGCGTCTCCGCGACCTCGCGGCCCCGGGAGTATGTGACGGCGTTCCTGACCGTTTTCAGCGTAACGCTGGTGGGCCTGGTCACCCAGGGATTGATCGGCTACTCGGCCGTGTCGCTGTTCTATCTCACCGCCGTGGTCCTGCTGGGGCTGTTCGTGGGCCAGGGGCCGATCCTGCTCGCCGCCAGTCTCAGCGCGTTGACCTGGAATTTCCTCTTCATCCCGCCGATCTTCACCTTCCGGATCGACAAGTTTGAGGACGGCCTGACGTTCGGGATCTTCTTTGTCATCGCCCTGGTCACCGGGCGGCTGACCGGACGGCTGCGCGCGCAGGAGCGCGACCAGCGCCAGCGCGAGCACCGCGCCATCGCCCTCTACCAGCTGACGCGCGCCATCGCCGCGGCCCGGTCCGCCGACGAGGTGCTGCGCAATGCCGCCGCCCAGGTGCAGGAGCTGTTCGGCGCCCGTCTGGCAATCTTCACCGGGGACCCGGCCCAGCCCGACCGCCTCGTCCTGCATGCCGCCGCCACCTACGTGGCCGATGAAAAGGAACAAAGCGTGGCCGCGTGGACGTTTCGCAACCACAAGAACGCCGGCCGTTTCACCGACACGCTGCCGGCCGCGGAGGGCTTCTACCTGCCCCTGCTCGCCGGCGAAAACTGCGTGGGGGTGATGGGCGTCAAGCCGCCCGCGGAGGCGACGCTGTCCGTCAACCAGCGCGAACTGCTCGAAAGCTTCGCCACCCAAATCGCTCTCGCGCTGGACCGCGAACGCCTGCGGACCACCGAGGAGGCGGCGCGGCTCTCGCAGGAATCGGAAAAACTGCACCGCACGCTGCTCGACGGTGTGTCGCACGAGTTGAAGACCCCGCTCGCCGTGATCGCCTCGGCGGCGGAAAATCTCGCGGACGGCCCCCTCGTCGTCGAGATCCGCACCGCGACCCAGCGGCTGCAGCGCCTGGTGAACAACCTGCTCGACATGACCCGCCTCGAATCGGGGTCGCTGCGGCTGCGCCGCGACTGGTGCGATCCGGCCGACCTGCTCAACGCCGCGCGGGAAATGACTCTGGACGCCCTGCGCAGCCGGACGGTGCGGCTGGAACTCCCCGCCGGCCTCCCCCTGGTGCGCGCGGACGCCGGCCTCATCCAGCAGGCGCTGGCCAACCTCATCCACAACGCCTGCGTGCACACGCCGCCCACCGCCATGATCACGCTCGCGGCCGGCACGAACGAGGCGGGGGACCAGTTGTGGCTCGCCGTGGCGGACAACGGACCCGGTTTGCGCCCCGAGCAGCTGGCCCGGCTGTTTGACAAATTCTACCGGGGTGATCCCGGCCGGGCCGGCGGGCTCGGCCTGGGCCTCTCCATCGCGCGGGGTTTCGCCGAGGCGCACGGCGGCCGCGTCGAGGCGGGCAACCTGGCCGGCGGCGGGGCGCGCTTTACGATCTTTCTTCCGCTGGAGCGTCCAGCCAGTGTTCCCCCCGAATGAGTACCGAGACCGTCCATCCCGAGGTGCTGGTCATCGACGACGAGACGCAGATCCGCCGGTTGCTGCGTGTGACGCTGGAGGGCGCCGGCTTCCGCGTGCGGGAGGCGGACAGCGGTCAGCTCGGCCTCGCCGAGGCGGCGACGAAGCGGCCCGAAGCGATCATCCTCGATCTCGGGCTGCCCGACCTGCCCGGCCTCGAAGTGCTGAAACGGCTGCGGGAATGGAGCCGGCTGCCCGTGCTCATCCTGTCGGTGCGCGGCCAGGAGACGGACAAGATCGAGGCGCTCGACGCCGGCGCGGACGATTATCTCAGCAAACCGTTCGGCGGGGGCGAGCTGCTGGCCCGGCTGCGCGCGATGCTGCGGCGGGCGCAGAGTCTGGAGGAGGAAAGCAACGTGCGCTTTGGCGACGTCGAGGTGGATTTTGCGCGGCGCGCGGTGACGAAGGCAGGCGCGGCGGTCAAGCTGACGCCCAAGGAATACGCCCTGCTGCGCCTGTTGCTGGTGCACCGGGGCAAGGTGATCACGCACCGGCAGATCCTGCGCGAACTCTGGGGTCCCCGGGCCGAGGAGCAGACCCAGTACCTCCGCGTCTACATGACCCACCTGCGGCAAAAGCTGGAAGACGAGCCGAATCAGCCGAAACATTTCCGAACCGAATCCGGCGTCGGTTACCGGTTTACCGCGGAATAGTGGCTATCCGGAAACCCTGGCCTGGCGAACAACCGTAGGGGCGCGATCTTGTCGCGCCCTTAACAGGGGGCGCAGCAAGCCTGCGCCCCTACGGTTTGCCAATGGTTTTCGGATAGCTTCTAGAGCGCTGGCCGCGACAGTGGCTCGCGGCGAGCCGCCAACGAATTCACCCGGGGGCTTGCGCCCGGCCGGACCCCTCGTCTTATTCCGGCATGCTTTTCCGTTCCCTGGCCGGCAGGTTGCTCGGTGCCGCCGTGCTGTCCGCCACCGCGAGCTGCACCCGGCCGGCATCCCCCGTCGTCGAGGGCGACCGGCGGCAGATCCTCCTCTGGGGCAACGGCGCCGAGCCCCAGGATCTCGATCCGCAAACCGTCACCGGCGTGCCCGAGCATCACATCCTGACCGCCCTGCTCGAGGGGCTCGTGAGCGAGGACCCGGTGGATTTGCATCCCGTACCCGGCGTGGCCGAGCGCTGGGAGGTGTCGCCCGACGGCCTCGTCTACACCTTCCATCTGCGCGCCGGCGCGCGATGGTCCAACGGCGATCCGGTCACGGCACAGGATTTCGTCCGCTCCTACCAACGCATGCTCACCCCGTCGCTCGCGGCGCAATACGCCTACATGTTTTATTACGTGGCGGGGGCCGAGGACTTCAACCAGGGGCGGCTCGCCGATTTCTCCCGGGTCGGTTTCCAGGCGCCGGACGCGCGCACGCTGCAGGTCACGCTCCGGCACCCCACGCCGTTCCTGCTCAGCGTCATGAACCACTACTCCTGGTTCCCCGTCCACCTCCCGACCATTGAGAAATTCGGCGGCCGCTCCCGCGGCGGCACGAACTGGACGCGGCCGGGCAATTTCGTCGGTAACGGACCGTTCGTGCTCCAGGAGTGGCGGCCCGGCCAGGTGATCACCGTCACCCGGTCCCCCACCTACTGGGACCGCGCCCGGGTGCGGCTGCAGGAAATCCGTTTTTATGCGGTGGAGAGCTCCGACACCGAGGAGCGCATGTTTCGCTCCGGCGAACTTCATGTCACGGACACCGTTCCGCTTTCCAAAATCGACACCTATCGCCGCGAGCAGCCGGCGGCGCTCCACCGTGATCCCTACCTCGGCACCTATTTTTACCGGTTGAACATCACCCGCCCGCCGCTGAACGATCGGCGGGTGCGCCGGGCCCTGGCGCTCGCGATCGACCGGGAAAGCCTGATCCGCAACGTGCTCCACGGCGGGCAGCAGCCGGCCTACAGCCTGATCCCGTCCATCCCGACGGCCGGCTTTGTCGCGCAACCGTGGCTGCACGGCAACGTCGCCGAGGCGCGCCAGCTGCTGGCCGCGGCCGGCTACCCGGGCGGACAGGGGTTCCCCGCGGTGGAGCTGCTGTACAACACCCTGGAGGACAACCGGATTCTCGCCGAGGCAATCCAGCAGATGTGGCGCCGGAATCTCGGCATCGAAGTCCGGCTGGTGAACCAGGAGTGGAAGGTCTACCTCGATTCGGAGCGCACGATGAATTACCAGATCGATCGCGCCGGCTGGATCGCCGATTACATCCACCCCCAGTCGTTCGCCGAACTGTGGGTGACAAACGGCGGCAACAACAACACCGGTTTCTCCAACGCCGAGTACGACCGGGTGCTGGCGGCGATCGCCTCGATGAAAACCAACGAGGAACGCAACGCAGCCTACCAGCGGCTCGACCAGATCCTCATGGAGGAGGTGCCGGTCATTCCCCTCTATTTCTACGTGCGCAGCCACCTCGTCACACCGGAGGTCAAGGGCTACCACCCGACCCTCCTCGACAACCATCCGTGGAAATATCTCTACCTGGAGAGGTAAAAGTGAAGGTGAGGGTGAAAGTGAAAGAACAGACAGGCCGTTGCCGGCGGAGCTGAAAAGTTTCCTCGTCTCGCCCCGCTTTCACTTTCACCCTCACTTCTCCCCGCCCGCCATGCTGCGTTTCATCACGTCGCGCCTGCTGCAGTCCCTGCTC
The DNA here is from genome assembly GCA_041649735.1 of Opitutaceae bacterium. Lineage (GTDB taxonomy): Bacteria > Verrucomicrobiota > Verrucomicrobiia > Opitutales > Opitutaceae > Fen-1467. Next base: position 4,513 of record JBAZMN010000152.1, read on the forward strand.
GCGCTGTATCTCATCATCACCGCCACGTTTTTCATGCTGCGGTTCGTGCCGGGCGGGCCGTTCACGGCGGAGAAGGCCGTGCCGAAGGAAATCCTGCGCAACCTCGAGGCGCACTACGGCCTGAACCAGCCGCTCTCCCGGCAGTACCTCGACTACCTCGGCCGCCTGCTTCACGGCGATTTCGGCCCCTCGTTCAAGTACTCCAACCGCACCGTCAACGAGATCCTCGCCGACAAGCTGCCGGTCTCCCTCGAGCTCGGCGCGTGGTCGCTGGCCGTGGCGCTGCTGCTCGGCCTGGCGCTCGGCATCATCGCCGCGCTGCGCCGCAACACCTGGGCCGACTACCTGGCCTCGGCCGTGGGCATGACCGGTCTGTCGGTGCCAACCTTCGTGATCGGCCCGCTGGCGGTACTGGCCTTTGCCATCCACCTCGGGTGGTTCAGCGCGTCCGGCTGGTATCTGCCGTCGGACCGCGTGCTGCCGTCGCTCGTGCTCGGCCTCGCCTACGCCGCGCCGATCTCCCGCCTCACCCGCGGCGGCCTGCTCGAGGTCCTGCACCAGGATTACATCCGCACCGCGCGGGCCAAGGGCGCCTCCGAACTCCGCGTCGTCCTCAAACACGCCCTGCGCGGCGGCCTGCTGCCGGTGGTCGCCTACCTCGGGCCGGCCATCGCCGGCATCCTCACCGGCTCCTTCGTCATCGAGACGATCTTCCAGATTCCCGGCCTCGGCCGGGAGTTTGTCACCAGCGCCTTCAACCGCGACTACACCCTCGTGCTCGGAACCGTCATCCTCTACGCCGCGCTGATCATGGCACTCAATTTCCTCGTCGACGTCGTCCAGGCCTGGATGAACCCACGGATCAGATTGGAGTAGGAAACCCCAGATGCCAAGAACCAGA
>JBAZMN010000153.1:0-5413 GCA_041649735.1 Opitutaceae bacterium
CGATATCCTTCATCCAGGGACAGTTGCCAGGGACGTGGTCCTCGTTGATCCAGTTTTTCATGTAGGCGCCGACCACATCATGACCCTGCTGCTTGAGCAGGAGCGCGGCGACACTGCTGTCAACGCCGCCGGACATGGCCACCAGGATTCGCATGAGGAAAGTGACCAACAAAGCCGCATTCCAGACGGGGCGCAAAGGAAACATTTCACCCCGACTGCGACCAACCGATCAACATCTCCCGGAATCCCTGTGACCGGGCGGGGAAGCCCACGTCGCCGAGGCCATGGCGCCCTTGCCCAGAGCGCTTGCCCAATCCTCAAGGGAAAAACGGAATCAGGCAGCCACTTCGAACTGTGCCAGCGGCGGTCAAGCTCGTGGCAAGCGGCAGGATCACGAATTCTGCGGATAAGGAAAGATTGAGAGGAGAGGCAGTTCCCCGTCGCACTTCTGCCGCATCACTGGTATTCGAACCGCGTCGCGACAACCCGCTTATGTTCAAGGTATTTGCCGTCGAACATCAGCAGTTGGATCGTTTCATCAATGATCTGGATCTGCATCTTATAGAGGGTCCCCACTTCGACTTGCTGCAGGTGGCTGTCTCCATTCGGGTCCTGCACCATCATGGGAGAGATTTGCGCGCCAAAGGGAACCTGTTTCTCGGGGCCCCGGGTGGTGCGATGATAGATCCAGACCTCGGCCTTCCCGGTCGGTGACTGTATCGGGGTAATTTGATCCGGCGCGCCCATGAGGCGTTTCACCGCCTCGGCAGGCATACCCTTCTGCAGCTTGCTCTCCGCACCGTTTCCACTGGCCGCTGCCGCAGGCTGGAGGACCGCGGTGGCGGGCTTGGAAGGTGTGGCCGTGGTGGAGCAGCCCACCAGCAGGATGGTCAGCGCTGCCGGGATAAAAGTAAGGCGACGGCTATGCATGGCATGAAGTTAAACACCACAGACGGGAAATCACTTCAAAAAGTACCAGGGCGATTTTTCGTTCTGATCACGGGGTGTTGGCAGACGCTGGAAGCAGGTTGTCAATGTCGGCGCCGTGCCCAACGAGGGGCATGGGAGCCAGAATCCTTTTCCCCGGGCTTCCGGCAGGATTGGTCGAGGGAGGACATTGATCAAAAGCGCGGTTCGGAATGGCCCTTTACTCGAAGCACCGGCCGGCTAGCCTGCGACCCCATTTGATGAAGCCGTTGCTTGCTTTCGCCCTGTGGGTTGGATGCTGCACGATTGCGCCGGCGCAATCGGCGAATCTGGCGGTGAAACCTTCCCGCCCGCTGCCTGCCGTGGAGCATGTGGTGATTATCAGTGTCGATGGTTTACGACCGGACTGTCTCCTGCTTGCCGAAGCGCCGGTGCTGCATGGCTTGATCAAGAGCGGCGCCTACACCATGTGGGCGCGCACCATCCCGGCCGCCGTCACCCTGCCGTCGCACACGAGCATGCTCACGGGAGTCACACCGGAGAAGCACGGCATCGGGTGGAACGGCAGTCCGGCGCCAGGCGAGCCGGTGCATCCGCAAGTGCCGACGATTTTTGAACGGGCGGCGTGCGCCGGCTACCAGACCGCGCTGATCGCGGGAAAAGCCAAGTTCAGCGCGTTGAACAAACCCGGCACGGTCACCTTCGTCAGTATTCTCGGCGGCGCGCAGGGAACGGATGCAAACGTCGCCGCTGAGGCGGTGAAGATCATCGGGCAGCACCGGCCCGACTTGGTGTTTATTCATTTTCCCGGGGTCGATGCGGCGGGTCATGCGAGCGGGTGGGGTTCGCCGGAGCAACTGGCCGCCATTGCCGCCCTCGACCGCCACATTGGCGCCGTGCTGGCGACGCTGGAACAGGCCGCCCTGCGCGAAACCACGGTCATCATCATCTCGGCCGACCACGGTGGTGCCGGACTTGCGCACGGTCCTGACGACGCACGCAGCCGCCACATTCCGTGGATAGTGGCGGGGCCAGGGGTACGTCGTGGTTTTGATCTCACCCGGATCGGGAAGCTGCAGATCAATACGGAAGACACTTGTGCCACAGCCTGCTGGCTGCTGGGCCTGGAGCGGCCGGCGTATTTCGACGGCCGGGCGCTGACAGAGGCATTTGATCCCGCCCGGTGAAGGAACAACGGCGGGCAAAGAGCCAACGCCGGCACCCACTTCGTGCTTGGCGCGTTCCGGCACGATGGCTGATGCTTACGCCCTTGCATGAGCCTGCATGACCAGCAAATTGCCCAGGCCTGGCTGACCTCGCCGGATGGCGGCGTCATCGAGCTGAGCCGCGATTGGACTGGAGAGGCGTTGCCGCCGTTGACCCTTGGTCCAGGCGGGCCGTCATTCGTCTCGCTGGCTCGCGTGGCGGATCACACCTTTGGTTGCGAAAGCGGCTATTTCGTCAATGCCCTGGGCGAGATCTTCTTTTTTCTTCAACTGGGGCACTATCCGGACGTTGATCCGGCGGCGACGGCGGTCTATCTGGCGGGGGATTTTAGCGGCTGGCAGCAGGCCGTCGGCAATCCCGACTGGAGGCTGTTGCCGGCCTCGCTTGACGGCGAGGCCGTGCTGCTGTTTGCCGCGCAGGCCAGCCGTTTTTTCAGCGAGCCGGCCCAGCGCTTCAAGTTCGTGACGGGCGGGCACCGCTGGCTTCCGGTGCCGGCCCAGGCGCCCAACGCCGTGCGCGACGACCTCGGCAACTACAACTACGCCATTGATCCGGCGCGCACCGGCCGTCATCTCTTTCGTTTCACCACCGCCGGGCCCGTCGATCTGACGGCGGAGTTGGTGGTCCGCTGGACGGATGATGCGACCAATGGAGCGGTGCCGCTGCGGCCCGGGGGATTCTTTTTGCAGACGAAGTGCCACGTGCCGTTGGGCGCCCATGTGGGCGGCGGTGAGACGATTTTCCGGCTGTTCGCGCCCCGCGCCCGAAGCGTGCGGCTGCATATCGGCGACGACCTGCGGAAGCTCGACGCCGCGGTCAGCTACGACATGGACCGCCGCAGCGACGGCGCCTGGGAGGCGCGCCTCGACGGCAACCTGCACGGCTGGTACTACTGGTATACGCTGGACGGGCCGCGCAATGCCTTCGGGCTGTATGACACCAACCGGCGCATTCTTGACCCCTACGCCTGGGCGGCGGTGGGACGGGAGGGCCCCGGCATCATCCTTGACCGGACCCGGCTGGCACCGTCGGACCGCGGTTTCCGCACACCGGCGTGGCAGGACCTGGTCATCGCAGAGGCCCATGTGCGCGACCTCACGGCGCAGGTGCCGCTCAAGCTCAAGCCCGAGGCGCGCCGCGGTTTTACGGGGCTGCGTCAATGGGTCGATAGTCCCGACTTTCACCTCGCCCGGCTGGGCGTGAACGCGGTCGAGCTGCAGCCGGTGCAGGAATTCGACAGCGCGACACCCGAGGAATATCACTGGGGCTACATGCCCGTGAACTGGTTTGCCCCCGCCAGCAACTATGCGCTGGCGCCGGAGAAAGCCTCGCAGGTGCGGGAATTGCAGGAACTGGTGGCGGCATTCCATCGTCGCGGCATGGCCGTGCTGCTTGACGTGGTCTACAATCATGTCGGCGTGCCGCCGCACCTGATGCATATCGACAAGCTCTATTATTTTGAGCAGGACAACGCCGGGCATCTCGCCAACTGGAGCGCCTGCGGCAACGATCTGCGCACCCAGGCCGCCATGACCAGGCGGCTCATGGTCGACAGTCTCACGCACTATCTCGAAGTCTACGGGGTCGACGGCTTCCGGCTCGATCTCGCCGAGCTGATCGGGGTGGAAGTGTTGCGTGAAATCGAGGTCACGCTCAAACGCGTGAAACCGGACGTGGTCCTCATCGCGGAACCGTGGAGTTTTCGCGGACACATCGCGCAGGATTTGCGGACCACGGGCTACGCCTCCTGGAATGACGGCTACCGCAACTTTCTCCGGGATTACGTCCGGGGCGGAAGCACGCGGGAAATGTTTGCATATTTTCTCCAGGGTTCGCCGGGATCCTTTGCGGCATGGCCGGCCCAAACCGTCAATTACACCGAATCGCATGACGATCAGACCTGGATCGATCTGATCACGGAGAATCCCGGCGGTAACGGCCTGCATCCAACCCTGAACGATATCCGCCGCACCCACCTCATGTGCGCCATGCTCATGGTCTCGATCGGCATGCCCATGCTGGCCGCGGGGCAGGATTTCCTTCGTTCGAAGCAGGGCGCGAACAACACCTATCTGCGAGGCGACCTCAATGCGCTCGATTACCGCCGTCGCTACCGCTTTCCCGCCACCCATGCCTATTTCGCGGACTGGATTGCTTTCCGCCGCAGCCACGGTGGACGATTGCTGCGGCAATATTCCCGGCCCGGCGCAAATTTCTTCCGGTTCCACTTTGCCCCGGATTCGACGGCCGCGGCGGCTATTTTCAACGCCGACCAGAGCCAGGGGTCGCTGCGGCTGCTTTTTGCCGTTAATCCGACCCTGCAGGATGTCGAAATTCCGCTGGGAGACGCGGCGCATGCAAACTGGCGGCAGGCCGCCGACCATGATCGCTTCTTCCAGGCGGGGGATCACGAACCCATCCAGGCGGTGGAGGAGGAATTGTTTGTGCCGGCCCTTGGCTGCGGCCTCTGGACGGCCGGGTGAGGCGGCCGCCGGCGTTCTTTTCCGCCCGATCATGGCGCATGCAAGACTCTTGCCAAAGCCGGGACGCTCCTTTTGAGTCCATTAGCTTGGCGGCGATTGGCCGCATTCACCTGAATCAGAATACTAATACCAGAAACGGAGAAAACCATGGCAGTTAAAGTCGCAATCAACGGTTTCGGCCGCATTGGCCGTCTCGTCTTTCGTGCTCTCGTCGAGCAAGGCCTGCTCGGCACAACGTTCGACGTGGTCGCCGTCGGCGACATCGTGCCGGCCGACAACCTGGCCTACCTGCTCAAGTACGACTCCACCCAGGGTCGTTTCAACGGCACGGTCGGCTCCAAGAAGTCGTCCGCCGACAAAACCGACGACGATGTGCTCGTGGTCAACGGCAAGGACATCCTCGTCGTCAGTGCCAAGACCCCGGCCGAACTTCCCTGGGCCAAACTGGGCGTGCAGATTGTGATCGAATCGACCGGCCTGTTCACCGACGCCGCCAAGGACAACCCGAAGTCCGCCTACGGCCACATTGTGGCCGGCGCCAAGAAGGTCATCATTTCCGCTCCGGCCAAGAACGAGGACATTACGATCGTGATGGGCGTGAACGACGGAAAATACGATGCGGCCAAGCATCATGTCATTTCCAACGCCTCCTGCACGACCAACTGCCTCGTGCCGCTCGTCTACGTGATGCTCAAGGAGGGTTTCGGCCTCGAGGAGGGGCTGATGACGACGATTCACTCCTACACCGCGACGCAGAAGACGGTCGACGGTCCCTC
>JBAZMN010000154.1:0-5404 GCA_041649735.1 Opitutaceae bacterium
GTCGGAAGGCAAGGCCAGCATCGCGTCCTCGGGATTTGCACTCAGCGCGTGGGTGATCGCGGTGCAGCGCGGCTGGGTTGACCGCCCGGTGGCGGTCGCGCGCATCCGCACCATGCTGCGGTTTCTGGCGGAGCAGGCGCCCCGGCAACATGGCTTTTTCTATCATTTCATGGAGATGGACACGGGGGCGCGTGCCTGGAAGTGCGAGCTCTCCACCATCGACACCGGGCTGTTCCTGGCCGGCGCCATCCTGGCCCGCGAGTACTTCCGTGATCCCGAGATCACGGAACTGGTCGACCGGCTTTACCGCGGGGTGGACTGGCCCTGGTTCCTCAACGGCGGCCGGACCTTCACGATGGGCTGGTACGACGAGGCGGGGTTCTCGCGCTTCCGCTGGGACAAGTACTCGGAGCTGATGATGCTCACCCTGCTGGGGCTGGGCGCATCCGAGCGTCCGGTCGATCCGGAACTCTGGCGCGCCTGGGCCCGGGCGCCGGTCGGCACCTACGGCGGCTATCACTACATCCAGGGGCCGCAGTTGTTTGTGCATCAATTCACCCAGGCGTATGTCGATTTTCGCGGCCGGCGGGATGCGTTCGCCGATTATTACCGGAATTCCATCCTGGCCACGCTCGCCCAGCGGAAGTTCTGCCTCGATCTGCGGTCGGAGTTTCCGAGCTGGGACGGACGGCTGTGGGGTCTCACCTCGTCCGATTCCGCGACCGGTTACAAATCCTGGGGCGGCCCGCCGCGCACCACGGATTTCAACGCGCTGGATGGCACGGTGGTGCCGTGTGCACCGGCCGGCTCGCTGCCCTTCGCCCCCGTCGAGGCGATGACGGCGCTCCAGTACATGCGCACGGCCTACGGCGACCGCATCTGGCGGCGCTATGGATTTGCCGACGCCTTTAATCCCGAGACCGGCTGGGTCGACCCGGATGTCATCGGCATCGATGTGGGAATCTCGCTGCTGCAGGCGGAGAACGTCCGGACTGGATTTGTGTGGGCGGTGTTCATGCAGGCGCCCGAGGTGCAGCGCGCGCTGGCCCGGGCGGGATTTCTCCCGACCGGCCGGAATCTGGATCAGGCCAGCCGCGACGCCCTGCGGGGGCTGGCGGCCCGGGCATGGCAGGCGCTGGGCGCTCCGGCGGCGGCGTTGCCCGCGGGCCTGGCGTTGTCATCCATCATGGCAGCCCAGGCGCTCGGCTTTGTCTCCGAAGCCGAGGCGGTGTCCCGGGGAGAAGCGTGGTTGCGGACGGCACCGGTGCCGCAGGAGGGCGCGGAGGTGGCCGAATATGCGGCCGGTCTGGTCACGCTGCGCCAGGCCATTCCCGGCCTGGCCGTGGCCGCGGCGCGGCGCCTGGCCGCGATCGACTGGAAACAGATTTCAACCCGCTCGAATCAGCTGGGCGCTCTGGACCGGTTGACGGTGTTCTTCCAGGTGGCCGCGGGAGTGCGGCCGCCGTCCGCCTGGACCGATCTCGAACGCACACCGGAACAGTTGGGACCGGTCTACGTGCTCGCGCCCGCCAGCGTGCGTGGTCAGCTGCTGCCCGGGCTGTGGCTCGACGAAAGCTCGGTCATTGCGGGGGCCTCGGCGGCGCAGTTCGCCTATGCCCGCGCCCTCGATGGGGTCGGTGAGTTGAAAGCCTTCCCGTACGACGTGCTCACAGCCGCCTTGTTGATCGAGCACTTTCCCGCTGCGCTCAGCGCCTGCCTCAAAGACGTGCCGCCGCCCTCCGCCTGGCTCGGCGGGGCATCCCTGGCTGATCAGGCCGCCCTGCTCGCCAGCGTGGCCAATCTCCTGGCCCCCGACTGCCTGCGGCAGTGGTTTCAGGAAGATCCGCTCGTGCAGACCGGCCGCGCGGCGATTCCCGAGTTCGCGGAGGCGGATTTTGGCCGCGACACCTCCATCGTCTGGCGGCGGCAGCTCGCGGGGCCGCTGCCGGTGCCGCCCGAGCGGCTGGCGGTGGCCGTGCCCGCCACCGTCCCGCGCGACCAGTGGAGATGGACCGAGATGACGGGCCACGCCTTCAAGGATTCGGCGGCCGATACCCGGCCGGGCGACCCGGTGCTCGCCCTGCGCTTCGCCTTCACCTGGGATCAGGATGCGCTGCACTTCCACGCCGTGGTGACGGACGGACTGCCCAAGGTGGCGACACCTTCGTACCGCAACGGCGTGGAGTTGTTCGTTGATCCGCAAAACGACGGACTGGTCTGGGCGGGCGCGCATGATTACCAGTTCAGCTTCCGGGCCGACGGCGCGGTCACCGAGTGGTTTCATCAGCATCCGGTCCGTGCGCAGGTCCGGCCTGCGGACCAGGGCTATGCCGTCGAAGCCGACATCCGCTGGTCCGACCTGGGGGTCACGCCCCGGCCGGGCCTCGAACTGGGCGTCTCGCCCGCGGTGGTGTCCGAGGGCTCCTACGAATGGGAACCCTCGCTGAAATTGAACTGGCGCTATTATGACCGCGCCGACGAGCGCAAAGGCCTCGGCACGCTGCGCCTCGAATAATGCCCGCGCCTGATTCCCCGGGCGGAACCGGTTTTCCTTGGTCCAAACACACACAACCCCCAAACATCAATGAAACCAGGAATAAGCAGTAAACTCGCGTTGGCGCTCCTGCTGACGCTGGGCCTCCAGGCCCCCATCATGGCGCAGGCGGTATCGTCCGATACCGGCGGTCCGCCGGATCAGGTGGTCAAGCTCAGTCCTTTCACGATCAACGTCGAAAAGGACAACGGCTACATCGCCGTCGATTCGCTCGCCGGCGGCCGTCTCGACACCCCGATCCGGGTGACCCCCACCGCAGTCTCGTCGCTGACGCGCCAATTCATCAACGACCTGGCGATCACCAACGTCCAGGACGCCTTGAAATGGTCCCTGAATGCCGTGCCCACCAGCTTCCGCAACGGCATGTCCGGGGCCTCGGCCGGCGACGTGTTCAACTTCTGGTCCGTCAGCATCCGTGGCGACAGCCATGTGCAGGGCGGCAATCCGCCGACGAAGAACTACTTCCCGACCTTCATGCTGATTGATACCTATAACGTTGATCGCATTGAAACCGACAGCGGCCCGAACTCGATCCTGTTCGGCATCGGCGATATCGGCGGCGCCATGACGGCTTATACGAAGACGGCGCGTTTCGACAAAAACTTCACGGACATCGGCCTTAGCGCCTACAGTTACGGCGGCTATCGGGTGACCGCGGACGTCAATCAATCCGTGGGCGGTCATTTCGCCCTGCGATTGAATCTCCTGAACGCGAACGAAAAAGGCTGGAAGGACGGCGATAATCACAAAAAGAACGCCGTCGATCTGGCCGGCACGTACAAATTCACCGACAATACGCAGATCAGCTTCGAGATCGAGGGCTGGAAGGAAGAGAAGACGGTCTTTGCCCAGACGATCCAGGACGGCACCTCGCTCTGGAACAAGACCACCAGTTCCGCCACCTGGGGCTCCGTCATCGCGAATTCCGGTGCCAATCCCATCAGTACTCCCGGTGCGCCGGGTGTCACGGCCATGAATGCCTGGGGCGGCCCTGCGGACTACCTGGTCTGGACCCCGGGGGTCGGCCTGTACAACTGGGCGGGTGGGGCGCGCTCCATGGGCACGGGCGACATCGCCTGGGGCGCCTTCCTGCGACCCACGTCCTTCGTTTACGGCCCGACCGGCACGACGATCATGGCGCTGCCCAGCCGGGAGTTTGCGATTACCCCGGCGGACGGCCTGCTCAAGCCCGAGGCGCTCGACATGACGCTGAACTTCTCGCACCGGATCAATCCCAACAGCGAGTTTATCGTTTCAGGCTACCGCTACGTCGACGACGCCAAGACGAAAAACTTCGAAGGCGCCGGCGGCGGCCTGGGCAGCGGGGCAAACTACGACCTCAACAAGCAACTGCCGAACGGCCAGACGAATCCCAACTTCGGGAAGCTTTATTCGGACTTCTTCCTCGATGCCCAGACCCAAAATCACTGGGTGAATGAGGTCCGCGGGCAGTTCAACTATCACTTCGACTTCAACGCCTGGGGGGTGCCGGTGAAACAACTCTTCAGCGCCTCGGCCGGCGAGCAGGTGACGGAATACGATGCCCGCCAATATCAGGCCCAGGTTCTGAACAACTACGACGAAAACAACTGGACCAAGACCATGCTGTGGGGCCGCATTTATTGGGACCATCCGCAGCAGGCCCTGAACGTCCCGACCACCTGGAACGGGCAGAACATCGCCTACACACCGCTGCCGTTCAACTGGTATGACTTCAACTCGAAGCAGACCATCAAGTATTACGGGGTGATGTCGCAGACCCGCCTGTGGGATGACCGGCTCAACCTCACGCTCGGAGAGCGGCACGATGCCTATGACAACTGGAAGGTCGGTCTGCGTGGCCCAAGCAACACGCCAACGCTTTCCAGCGGCTCGGGCAACACCTACACCGCCGGTCTCGTGGGTTATGTGACGGAATGGCTCGGCATCGTCGGCAATGTTTCCGAGAATTATCAGCCGGCCGCGGGCGGCAACAACCCCACCATCTTCGGCAAGACGCTTGGCCCGTCGTTTGGCAAGGGCAAGAGCATCGGCCTGCGCCTCTCCACGCTGGACGGCAAGTACTATGCCTCGGCGAACTGGTACAATCAGACCTCGACCGATGTCATCGGTGGCGATACGCCCGACTTCCAGGGCATCTGGAACGATTATTTCGCCGCGGGCGGCACCAACACCGACATCGGCCCGGCCGGCAACGTGACCGGCACGGTGGGTACCTACCACGCCAACATGGCCTATATCGACACCTATGACGTGAAGTACACCGGCTTCGAATTCGAGGTCATCGCGAATCCGAGCAAGAACTTCCGTCTCCAACTGCACTATTCCGATCCCAAGGGCGAAAAGACGAACGATGGTCCGAACGCCACCGTCTACATGGCCCAGCATCTGGCGACCTGGCAGGCATCGGCGGGCGGATCTTCGGCCAATAGCGTGAAACTGGCCACCGATCTCGCGAACGCCCAGAACCAGATCACGGCCGTGCAGGTGCCGGTCACCACCGGCCACTTGGTGAAGTCGATGTTCAACGTGTTCGCGACCTACAGCTTCACGGACGATGTTCTCCGGGGTCTTGAGATCGGCGCCGGTGTCACCACGCTCGGCGACCAATACGGACAACCTTGGGACAGCGTGAACGGCAAGCGGACGCTCTCGCCTGGTTATAAGACGTACTCCATGCTCGTTGGCTACTCCACGACCTTCCGGGCTTGGGATCACAAGCTTCATGCCCGATTCCAGTTGAACGCGGACAACCTGTTCGGGAATGACACGCTCGTCTTCCTCAATTACACGGGGTACGGCAGCAACCTGTCGCAGCCCATGGACTACAACATGGTCCCGCCGCGCAAG
>JBAZMN010000155.1:0-5403 GCA_041649735.1 Opitutaceae bacterium
GCAGCAGATATTGGTAGAGGAAGCGAAGGGCGGGACGACCGGGCAGACGGTAGCTCAGATGTTTGAGGGCCCGGCGCCGGGCCAAGGACGGCCCCGCCAGCAGTTCGCGCACGGACTTTCCCATTCCCCGGTCACCAGCGAGAAAAGCTTCGGCCTCCTGGCGGGCATAGCGGCGGTGCTTGGCGAGCCAGCCATCAACGCCATCGGCTGAAAGATCATGCAGGTAGTTCGCCCGCAGGCGGCCCATCCGCATTGCCGGGGCCTCGCGCTGGCCATGGCCGGCCTGCACAAATTCAAAACCATGCGCCTTGACGAAGCGGGCCTGCCACGCCGGATAGTCCGTGCAGCGGGGAATCCACCGTCCCTCCCAGAGCATGCGCGGCGCCGCATAGCAGCCGTCGAGGGGTTCATCCCCGTGATAGGCCCGGCATTCGTCGCGCAGTTCGGGGGTCATCTGCTCGTCGGCATCGAGATGGAAGACCCAGGGGTGGCGAAACGGGACCGTGCGGTGGGCATGATTCCGCTGTTGGGCGAAGTTTTGGAACGGATGGGTGAAGATCCGGACGCCGGCAGTCCGGGCGAGGTCGACGGTGCGATCGGTCGAACCGGAATCGAGCACCACCACGTCATCGCAACCGGCCACGGAGGCAAGGCAGGCGGGCAGCTTGCGCTCCTCGTTCAAGGTCAGGATCAGGATGGAAAACATCGCGCGGGGATCAGGCACCGCCGAGGGTCAGTTTGTGGTAGCGCACGGCACTGAAGAAGCAGAGCCAGAAGACCTCCAGCACCGCCGGGTTGGCGAAGGGAAACTCCACCCAGGCGTAGAGAGCGAGCAAACCGCAGCCGGCGAGCAGGTAGGCGGGCACAACGCCAGGTGGTCCCAGCCGGAAAAATGCAACCAGGGGAATCAGCCCCATCAGTATGATCAGCACCGTGCCGGCAAGCCCGACCTCTGCCAGCGCCTGAAGCCAGTCGGAATGGGCCTGGGCATAAAAGGGCACCCAGCCCTCGACCGACACCTGCTGGTTGAACAACTGGAAGACACGGGCGTAGGAGCCGAGTCCCCAGCCAAACCAGACCTTTTCGCGCGCCATGCGCCAGGTGTCGGCATAGAGCTGGGCCCGACCGCCCAGACTGCCATGGAGGCGGATCTGTTCGATCTGCTCACGAGTCGTGTCGAGACGCGCCGTGATGACCGGTTGGGCCAAAAAATAGATTCCACCAACTCCGGCCAGAAACACGGCCACGGTCAGTGCGACGGCCACGGTGACCGGACGCCCCTCTGCCTGCCGCCGGCGGCGCAGTCGCCTCAGCCAGTGGAGGAGCGCGCCGGCCAGCAAAACGAGGAGCAACAGCGTGCAGGAACGCGAGGCGCTCAACGGGACGGAAGCTGCGAGGAAGAGGGTGGCAATCAGGCCAAACAACGCGGGCGAATGTCGCTGCCCGTCGCGGCGCTCCCGCCGGGCATGATGGAACAGCAGCCCGAGGGCGGCGGCCGTGGCGAGCAGCACGAAGGCGCCCCAGTGGTTGTGGTAGATGAAACTCGCGAAAAAAGCGTCGTTCGGTGATGGCTGCCCCCCGAAATAAAGACCGGCGGCGCCGTCCAGTTTTTGGAAAGTGCCCATGATCGCGAGCAGCAGGGCGTTGGCGACCAGGATGAACAGCAGGGCCCGCAGGATCCGCCGGTGGAAGATCACCAAGACGAGATTGAAGCAGGTCAGATAGATCGCATTGAACTGCCACAAAGCGCGCAGCGCCACTCCGGGCTCCGCGCAACTGGGCCAGCCGGCCTTGGCCCCGTTGAGCACCAGGGCATCGGCTCCGCCGACGAAGGCATGTCGAAAACTGAGGTTGAGCGTGCTGGCCAGCACGAGAGCATCGAACAGCACCAGCGGCCAGAGCCAGTGCAGGGCCGAGGGCAGGTCATCCCGGTGCCTGAGTCGGCGCCGGCAGGCCTGCACCATGATCGGCAAGGCCAGGCTGCCCCACCAGCTGATCACGATCCGCGCCAGATCGGTTTCTCCGCCAAAGTCCCAGGCCGTAAAAACAATCAACCCGGCGACGTGAATCAGGACGCAAAATTCCAGCCGGGTCGGTCCGCCCTCATCCCGCCGATGATTGGACTGGTCGGGGGGGGCGACCGGGAGAGCCGGCGATAGGGCATCCGCCGATGAGGTCATGGGCTCGGATTTCGCAGCCGCTCGTAAAACGCGAGCAGCCGACGTGCGGTTTGTTCCCAGGAGTGATTGGCCAGCACCCAGTCACGCGCCCGCGCCCCGCGTTGCTCCAGCTGATCCGACGGCTCCGCCACGGCTTGGCGCAAGGTCCGGCCGTAATGGTCCCAGGGGACGCACCAACCCGCATTTTGTTCAGCGACTTCGGCCCACGGGGTCGCATCGGTGACCAGCACTGGTACGCCCCAGGCCATGGCCTCGGCGACAACCATGCCGAAATTTTCCGAGTGGGAAGGCAGCAGGAACAGCGACGCCACGCCGTATGGTGGCGGGCGGTCGCTGCCGTCGAAGATCATAATCCGGTCCTGGACGGAATGCCGCTGCACATAGGCGGTCAGACTCTCGACGGTGTACTCCTGGGGGATGCCGGCGACGAGAAGCAGCCATTCCCGGGGGGCCGACTCGATCCAAAGATCGATGAGCTCCAGCAGCCGTTTTTTGCGGTGAAACCGCGAGTAGAACAAGGCCACCGGTCGCGCCGTGAGGGCGGGGCAGAGCTCCGACCAGACCTCGTGCGCGTGGGATAATTCCTCGGCGGCGGGCGATTCGACGCCGTTCGGCGCCACACAGACGGGCTGCGGGAAACCACGACGGCGAATATCCTCCGCCTCGGCCGCACTGGTCGCATGCCAGCCTTGGGCGCGGGTGAAGGCGCCGGGATGCACCAGCCGGGAGGCCAGCCATTTTTTCCAGCGTCGATGCCGCCACGACCAATCGCTGACCATGCCGCGCGGCGAGATGACCAGGGGCGCACCGGTGGTGCGCGCGGCGTGGCCGGCATAATGAAGGGTGCGCAACCAGAGCGAATGGTGATGCAGGCAGTCGTAATCCTGATGCTGCAGATATTCGCGCAAGCCGGCGGATGGGCAGAGGAATTCCGGCCGGTCGCGGCGGAATTGCCGCACGTGGAGCCCGTCAGATGTGGTTGCGCCGAGATCGTCACCCGGGAACGTGGTCAGCAAATCAACCTCGTGACCAAGCCGGGCCATGGCCGTCCCAAGTTTGCGCACGGACTTGCTCGGGCCGCCATGTCTCACCTCCAGGCTGGGGATAATCTGGGCAATTTTCATGCGGCGCCGGCCGTCCCGGTCCGGCCGGACGACGGCTCACCCATCAACCAGGCGGAGAATAAGGGGGGCAGGGAAAACAGAGGCGTCGGGCGGAAACCGGGAAGGTTCACGACAGCGTTGGACGTTCCTTGATGGGGCGGCAGGGATGCCCGGCACCCACCATGCGCGGGGGCAGGTCCTTCATCACCACCGATCGTGCGCCCACGACGCAGAGTTCGCCGATCGTCACACCCGGGCCGACAAACACATCGGCGCCAAGCCAGGCGTTGGCGCCGATGTTGATGGGTTTCGCCACCAGCGGCATGTCCCAGCGGGTATAATCGTGGGTGCCGGCGCAGAGATGGCAGCCCTGGCTGAGATTTGCGCCGTAGCCGAGGCTGATGGGGGCGAGGTTGTAGAGGTTCACCCGGCGGCCGACCATGGCATGCGGAGCCAAAGTAAGTTTCCAGGGGAAATAAACCTGCACCGTGGGAAAAATGACCACACGCGCGGGAGTGGAAATATCAGCGCCGAAGATCTTCAGCAGCCAGGCCCGCCACCAGTGCCAGGGCCGCGGGCTCCAGCGAAAGAGGGTGGACTGCACGAGTGACCAGAGCCACTGCCGCAAGATCTCGCCTGCAGGGTAGGGAGTGGCGCAGCCTTGACCCAGATAAGGGGGTGTTTCCGGCATGGCGGAATTCAGAATTACCGGCGATCCGCCGGCAGCAACGTTGAAAAATCTGCGAGCATGCTTCTGGCAACCTCGGGATAGTCGTAGATTTTGACCGCGGTTTGCGCCGCTGCGGCCAGCCGCATGCGTCGGGGGGCGTCGGAGAGCAAATCGGCAAGCGCCTCTGCCAGCCGCTCAGCCGCATCGGGCGAGGCATGATTGAATATCACCCCGGTGACATCGGGGCGCACAAAATCAGCAAAACAGCCGAGCTGCGACACCACCGGCACGGCCCCCGCGGCCATGGCTTCGGCCACGGCCACCCCAAAGGTCTCGCCGCGCCCGGCCAGACTCGGGTAGCAGAAGAGGTCAATCCCGCGATAAATCGCGGCCAGATCCTGCTCGGAAAACACCGGATCGAGAACACGGAATCGTCCCGGTGGCAGCGCAGAGGCAAATCGACGCTCAAGTTCAGCGACAAACGCATGGCCGGAGCCACCCCGCGCGACATCCGCCGGACCGCAGAGCAGAACGCGCCATGACGGCAACGAGGGGAATCCGGAAAGTTTTGCCACCGCGGCGGCCATCAGTTCCAGACCTTTCTCGCGGTGCAGGCGACCGACATAGCCGACGGTCACCGGCATGGTCGCCGGTGGGGACGGTCGGGCCTGGGAGAGTTCACGCCAGTTGATCGGGTAGCCGGAGATCCGGATGCGATCGGCCAGACGTGGATTTTCTGCGACGATGGCGGCCCGCATGACCGAACTGACTGCGAGGACCCGATCCACCCGGCGATAAAAGCGAAACTGCCCTTTGGGCATCCTTCCAGGCATGATCACCATCCGGCCGGCACCATGGCGAAACCGACCCAGCCAAAGCGGCAGGGACACGGAATTGACAATGGTAATGTCCGCCGGCGGCAGGGCGCGCCAAACCCGCAGACTCCAGAGAAAGTCCCGCCAGAGATTGCGGGGTAGATACGACGTGTGCGCAGATCCGCGCAGTCGCACATGATGCACCCCGTCCCGCACCTCGGATGGTGGCAGTCCGGGCCAGCGCCGGGAAAGCACCGTGACCTCATGTCCGCGCTCGGCAAACTCGCGCGAGAGGAGGTGCCACGTTTTCTCCGTCGCGCCACCTGCGACCGGCGGCACCGGCAGGAAGAAGCCCAGGGCAATGTTGATCTTCATGGCATCAACGCGGCCAGGGCCTGCAGCAATCCTTGGGTCGTTTGGACGTAGGTATAGCCGGCGATTCGGGCGGCGACACGGGCACTGATGCCGGCGGGGTCGCGGTCGAGCGCACCGAGCGCCTCGGTGAGCTTTGCGCCCAGGTGCTTTGGCTCGTCGGCGCGGAAGACCCAGCCGGTCCCGCCATCGGTCACGAGGTCGCGCTGGCAGCCAACCGCGTCGCTCACGAGGCAGGGGACACCCATCTGCATGGCTTCATT
>JBAZMN010000156.1:0-5354 GCA_041649735.1 Opitutaceae bacterium
GGTTGAAGCGGCGGCAATCGACCAGTTGTAGGAACCGGTGCCGGTGTAGTTGCCGTTGGCCGTGGCGGTGGCCGTGTAGGAACCGACGTTGGTGGCGCTCCAGGTGCCCGTCTGGCTGAACGTGCCGCCTGAGGGCGTGGTCGTGGCTGTGACGGATTTGGCCGTCCCGTCGTAGGTGAAGGTCGGCCCGCCCGAGAAATTGAAGGTCACCGGCGTCTGGGCCACCGTGTTGGTTGGCCCCACGCGGATGTTTCCGCCCGGGGTGGAGACAATCGACGTTTCGCCGGTCACCTCCCAGGTCCAGGTGCCCTGCGCGTTGAGGGTGTAGCTGTAGCCCATGGTCCCCTGGGTTCCCGGTGTGCCACCAGCGATGGAGATCCTGATCCAGGTGCCGGAAGGATTTCTGATCCAGGTGTGGATGTAGGTCGGGGGCGTGCCGGCCGGATAGGTCGCGGTCTCATTGACCACGACGAGCGAGCCGACCGCGGTCGTGGCGGGCGGGGCCGTGTTCCAGCCATCGGCCATGACAGCCGTGGCACCAGCGAGGGTGAGCCCGACGAGGGCGAGCATGCGGAGGGCCTGGGAGGCGTTTTTCATACGCTGATGGGTGCGGGCGGGGATGCGGGGAATAGGCGCGGCCAACGAATCGAGCGCGCGCAGGGTAAACGGAGTAGAAGCGGTTCCGGAGCGATGCCCGCCGTTCGACGCCGCGGCAAACGGCAAAGCAAACCCAATCGGCCAATCCACCCTTTTTCGGGTGCTTTTTTACAGAACAGGAAGAGCGTTGATCTCAGAAAATCTGATTTGACGGGGTGCGAAACACTCCCTTCTCCAGCCTGACCCAGGTGGCGCGGTTAGGGTGAAATCCCCACGCCGGCGCCCGGGTTGTCGCAGATCCCACCAACGGCACCAGGCCCGTCTGCCGCTCGACGCACCGGCCGGATTGCTTATCTGGGTTCAACATCGGCTAATTTGATAAGCTATCTAAAGCCCAAGCCTCGCCCCGGCCGCCAGCAGGGTCCATCCTCTGTCCCGGCATGATTTCCTCCGATACCGGAGTCACGAGAACGCTGGTCGTGGAAGACCAGTCGATGTTCAGCGACCTGCTCTGCAAGGTGTGCCGCTCCAGCCTGCCGGCCGCAGATGTCTTTGCCGTGGACCGTGCCGCCCGGGCCCGGTTCTGGCTGCAACAGGCCGGCTGGATGCTGCTGATTCTGGACATCCACCTGCCCGACGACAACGGATTCAAGTTGGCCGACGAGGCGCTCAGTCTCGTCCCCGCCCTGAAGATCGTGGGCATCAGCGCGGATTGCTCCGCCTTCACCGTGTACCAGGCGCTCCACTCCCCGCTGCACGCCTTTCTCGACAAATCCTCCCAGTGCGTGCAGGACCTCTTGCGGGCCCTGCAGGTGGTCGCCGCCGGCGGGAAATACTACTCCCCGGCGGTGCTCGCGATGAAACACTGGCTGGACTCGTCGCCGGACAGCTTCACCAAGCGGCTCTCGCCTCAGGAAATGATGATTCTGGGTTACATCGGCCAGGGTTGGTCCGATCCCTCAATCGGCCGGCGGCTCGGTCTCGCCCCGGAGACCGTCCAGTGGCACCGCAAGCAGCTCATGCGCCGGCTGGGCCTGAAGAACCGCCTCGAACTATTGGCCTACGCCAACCAAAAGGGCTTCGCCAACCTCGCCGAGTCCACGGTGCTGGAGCCGCCCAAACCCACTCTCCGGTGATCGCGGGCTCCTGCCCGCCTGCGCGGCCGCGGCCGGCCTATTCGTACCGCAGCGCCTCGATGGGATCGAGCGAGGCGGCCTTCCACGCCGGGTAAAAGCCGAAGCCGACACCGATCCCCGAGCAGACCACCAGGCCGAGCAGCGCCCAGTCCCAGGGGAAGACGGCGTGGGCCTTCATCAGCATCGCCAGCCCGTTGCCGCCGATGACGCCGAGGACGATGCCAAGCACCCCGCCGGCCAGCGAGATCGCCACCGCCTCGATCAGAAACTGGGTGAGGATGGACTGTTTGCGGGCGCCGATGGATTTGCGGATGCCGATCTCCTTCGTGCGCTCGGTCACGCTGACGAGCATGATGTTCATGATGCCCACACCGGCGGCCAGCAGCGCGATGGCACTGATGACGAACGACCCCTCGGTGATGTAGTCGGCCACCTTGGCAAAGGCGTTGAGCAGCGACTCGTTGGAGTAGAGCTCGAAGTCATTCTCGTCCTCGGGCTTGAGACCACGGACGATGCGCAGGGCGGTGACGCCCTTGTCGGCCGTCTCGTTGTAGACCAGGTGCGAGGGAGCCTCGGTGGCGATGTTGACGGTGCGTCCCTCGGCCCCAAAGTCACTGAAGAAACGGGTGATGGGAATCATCGCGATGTCGTCCTGGCTCTGGCCGAAGGCGGTGCCCTTCTCGGCGAAGGTGCCGATGACCACGTAGGTGCGCTCCTGCAGCTTGATGGTCTTGCCGACCGGCGATTCCGCGGGAAAAAGCCGCTTGACGATCTCCTGCCCGATCAGGATGACCGGCCGGCCCAATTCGATGTCCTCGGGCTGGAAATTGCGCCCCTGCTCGATGCTGTACTGGTTGGCGGTGACAAAATACTCGTTGGTGCCGCCGAAGGTGAGGCCGGGCGTGGTCTTGCGGCCATTGTAGACCGCCTGCGCCCCGTTGTAGTCAAACACCTTCAGGCAGATCACCTCGGCCGTCCCGGCCATGAGCTGCTGGTAGCGCAGCGCCTGTTCGAGCGTGATGTCGCGGCGCATCTCGATCTTGCGGCGGTTGGAACCGCCGAGCCCGGTGGGATACTTGCCGAACTGGAAGAAATTGGTTCCGAGGAAGCTCAGCCCGGTCTCGATCGAGCTGCGCAGGGCGGAGACGGTGGTCATGACCCCGATGACCGAGAACACGCCGATGGTGATGCCCAGCATGGTCAGGATCGAGCGGAGCTTGTTCACGCCGATCGAGGCGAAGGCGATTCTCAGAATTTCAGCAAGTGGCATCGGGAGTCTTGATTTTAGGTTTTAGATTTTAGGTTTTGGGCTTTCGCTTTTCGCAAGCGAGCAGCGACGGTTTTGCGTGAGCTGACCATGATCGCCGTCAGGGCGTTTGCCTCCTCCCACAATGGCTGGACCTTCCCGGCCGGCAGCATCTCCTCCTCGATCACCAATTCCATCCAGAAGGCGCTTTCGTCGGCTTCTTCCTCCACGATGCCGAGTTTCGAGAGAAAATCGGCGGTGGAACGCGCCCGACAGGCCGCGCGATAATTTGCGCCAACCGACGTGCCTGACCGGCCGAGCTGCCCCGCAATGATATTCCCCGATCGCGTAGATGGAAGCACCTCGATCAGGCGTAAGACGCGCCGGGCAAACGTCTTCGTACGACCCAACAGCTCTTGTTCCGTCATGGGAATCCTCTTAGCGAAAATCAAAATGCCGAACTCAAAAATTCCATCCCTTCATTCGTAGCGCAGCGCCACCACGGGATCGAGGCGCGAGGCGCCCCACGCCGGGGCGAAACCCGAGACGATGCCGGTGACGACCGACACCAGCATGCTGATGACGACCAGGTCCGGCGAAAACTGCACGGGGAAGCCCGGCAACTGGAGACGGAGGCCGAGATACACCGCATAGGACACCCCCATGCCGACGGCCCCCCCGACCAGGCAGATGGAGACGGCCTCGACGAGGAACTGCAGCAAAATGGTGCGGCGGCGGGCGCCGAGGGCCTTGCGCGTGCCGATCTCCTTCGTGCGCTCCTTCACGCTGACAAAGGTGATGTTCATGATCCCGATGGCGCCGACAAACAGCGACAGGCCGGTGATGAAAAGGCCGGCCAGGGCGATGCCCCGTTTCACCGGATCCAGCTGCTCCTTGAAGGCCTGCTGCTCGTTGATGTTGAAATTGTCGCGCTCGCCCGGCAGCAGGCCCCGCACCCGGCGCATGGCGCCGGTCAGCTCGTCCTTGGCCTCGCCCAGGCGCGTCTTGTCCCGGACCTGGACCCGCAGCTGGGTGCGCTGCTGGGTGGTAAACACCTTTTTGAAGGCGGTGAGGGGGACGACGACCTGGTTGTCGAAGCTGAACAAACCGAGGAACTCCCCCTGCTTGGCGAATACGCCAATCACCGTGCAGGGATGCCCGCCGATCACCACGGTCTGGTCGAGGGCGGAACGGCCGGGGAAAAGCGCCTCGGCCACATCGTAGCCCAGGACGCACACCGCCCGCCCGGCGTTGGCCTCGATCTCGTTGAACAGGCGCCCCTCGCGGTAATCCTGGCCGATGATGCGCGCGTAATCCCCGTTGGAGCCCATGACGTAGACCCCGTCGACACGGCTGTCGCCGCTCTTCACCGAGGTGAGGGAGCCGGCCACCGGCACCGCCACCGTCAGCAGCGAATTGGGGGTGTCTTCGATGATCCGGTTGAGCCGGGCGGCATCCTCCACCGCGATGGGCGGCCGGTTGGCGTAATTCCACCAGTCCTCGACGGGGCCCCAGGGCCACTTCTGCACGTAGAGCACGTCATCGCCCAGCATCGCGAGGCTGCTCTCGAATCCGTTGTCGATGCCGCGGATGGCGGTGCCCATGAGCGTGACGGCGACGATGCCGATGATGACCCCCAGCGCCGTGAGTCCGGAGCGCATCTTGTTGGCGCGGATCTGCGCCCAGGCGATGCGAAGCGCCTCGAGGAACTCGTAGCAAAAACGGGCCAGGGTCTTCATGGAGGCAGCGGGCCGGGCCGGCCCTCAGGGATCGTTCGTCTGGTCGCTGGCGATCAGGCCGTCGTGCAGCCGGACGGTGCGGCGGGCGTGATGCGCGATGTCCTCTTCGTGGGTGACGACGATGATCGTGTGGCCCTGCTCGTACAACTCGTCAAAGAGCTGCATGATCTCCTCCCCGGTCCTGGAGTCGAGGTTGCCGGTGGGTTCGTCGGCGAGGATGATGGACGGATGGTTGACCAGCGCCCGGGCCACGGCCACCCGCTGGCGCTGGCCGCCGGAGAGCTCGTTGGGCTTGTGCAGCATGCGTTCGCCCAAGCCCACATTCTGCAGCGCCTCGCGGGCCCGCTCGCGCCGGACGACGGGCGGCATGCCGGCATAGATCAGGGGCAGCTCGACATTGTGCAGGGCGGTCGAGCGCGGCAGCAGGTTGAAGGTCTGGAAGACAAAGCCGATCTCGCGGTTGCGGATGTTCGCGAGCTCGTCATCCGTCATGCTGGAAACATCCTTGCCGTTGAACTGATAATGGCCGCTGGTGGGCGTATCGAGGCAGCCGAGCATGTTCATCAAGGTCGACTTGCCGCTGCCGGACGGGCCCATGATCGCAAGATATTCGTTGCGGTGGACGTTAAGAGCGAC
>JBAZMN010000157.1:0-5351 GCA_041649735.1 Opitutaceae bacterium
CTCCGGTTTCCGTCATGGAACTCGCCCTCGACCAACCGGTGCTGGTCCTCAACCGTCTCTGGCAGGCGGTGAACGTGATCGGTGCCCGCCGGGCCTTCGCGCTGCTCGCGCGCGGGCACGCCAGCGTCGTGCACCATTACGAGGACGACTTCAAGGTGTTCTCCATGATGGACTGGATCGATTTTTCGCGGTACAACCCGCCGCTCTCCGCGGGGGAAACCGTGCACACCGTGCGCCACACCATCCGGCTGCCGCGCGTCATCCTGCTGACCTTTTTCGACAAGCTGCCCTGCAAGGAGCTGAAGCTCACGCGCAACAACGTCTTCGAGCGCGACCGGAACCAGTGCCAGTATTGCGGCGGGCATTTCCCCCGCGAGGAGCTGAACCTCGATCACGTGATTCCGCGCCATTACGGCGGCCGCACGACCTGGGAAAACATCGTCTGCTCGTGCATGAAGTGCAACACCCGCAAGGCCAACCGCCTGCCGCACGAAGCCGGCATCCGGCTCATCCGCAAGCCGGTGCGGCCCAAGTGGCGGCCGGTCATCTCGCTCGTGCTCGGCGCGCAGCACCGCGAGATGTGGAAGGATTTCCTCGATCTCGCCTATTGGAACGTCGAACTGGACGAGTAGTCCGGTTGCACCGGCGCCCATGGTCCTCACGCCCCAATCACCCCTCCGGCCCGATTTCCGCCGGCGGGCGGCCGCGGCCGCCCGCGGACTGCTGGCGGCGCTGCTGCTGTGGCCGGCCATCGCCCGGGCGGCGCGCGACGACGAGCTGATCGGCGATCTCCAGGAGCGGATCGTCACCCTCAAGGCCCTGGCGGCGGAGAAAACCGATGCGGCCGAGAAGCAGCGTCTCGAACAGCGGCTGAAGACCTTGCAGGAAGAGCTCGCGATCGTGGAGAAGCGCCAGTCCATCGAGTCGCAGGAGCGCAATCTTCAATCCATCGTGCTGACGCAGCCGCGCGAGCAGTTGCGCGAACAACTTCAGGCCGTGCCGGCGGATCCGGCGGCGGCCGAGGCCCGCCTGCGCGACCTGGCCGCCCGCCGGACCCAGGTCATGGCCGAACTGGACGAATTGCGCCGCCAGCGGGAGGAGACGCGCACGGCGCCGGAAGATGCCGTCGCGGTCAAGCGGGCGGAGATCGAGGAACGGATTTTTACCAGGAACGAGGAGCTGCGCGCCATCGCTCTCCAGCAGGAGTCGGCCGAGACCGAGTTCGATCTTGTCGGGCAGGCCCGGTCCCTGCGCGACCGGCTGCGGACCGCGGATGGCGTGGTGCGCCTGTCGCTTCGCGCCCTGTATGAGGAGGGGGTCCTGCTGCACGGCGACTCGACCTCGGGCGCGCAGCTGGCGGCGCGGATCGCCAACCTGGGTGAGAACCTGCGCAACACCGAGGCCGCGGCCGATCTCGCCCGCCAGAAACAGGAGAAATTTGACGAGGAGCTGAAGCTGCTGGCGGGTCAGACCGGGCTGCTTCGCCGCAATGCCAAGATCGAGCAGTTCATCGCCACCGAGCGGGCCCAGAAACAGCTGGCGGGTGAACGGCTGCCGTTTCTCACGGCCCAGATCGGGGCCCTGGGCCAGATCCGCGAGCAGTTGCAGATCCGGCAGAAACTGGGCGTGCTGGAGAGCCGCTTTCTCGAGGAACGGCTCCGGGGACTGTGGGCGGCCTACCTGCGGCGGCTGGAATGGCCCGGACTGGTCGCGGCGGGGCTGATCGCACTCTACCTGGCGATCAGCCGTCTTGTGCTCCCGCGGCGTTACCGGAAGGAGGAGCTGTTCCTGGCGCGGCGGCTCGGCCGCTACGCGACGGCGCTGCTCGTGGCCACGGTGACGGCCGGCTACCTGATCGAGGATCTGACCACACTGGCGACGACGCTCGGCCTGGTGAGCGCGGCGGTGGTGATTTCGCTGCAGGATGTCTGCGCTTCGTTTTTCGCCTGGTTTGTCATCATGCTCGGGCACAAGTTCACCATCGGCGACCGGCTGGAGATCGACGGGACCAAGGGCGACGTGCTCGACATCCAGCTGCTGCGCACAACCCTGATCGAGGTGAACAACTGGCTGGGGGCCGACCAGCCGACGGGCCGCATCATCGTCATTCCCAACAACCTCATCTTCAAGGCCAAGGTCTTCAACTACTCCCACGGCCATCCCTACATCTGGGGCAAGATCGACGTGACGGTGACCTACGGCACGCCGGTGGCCAGCGCGATGGCGTTGTTCACGAAGGTGCTGGAGGAAGAGACGCGGGACAATTTCACCGAGGCCCGGAAGGCGGCTTCGACCATGGAGCAACGGTACGGAGTGGAGGATGCCGACTACCGGCCCAAGATTTACACCCGCATCGCCGACAGCGGCGTGACCTTCAGCCTGTTTTATGTCAGCCACTACCGGCAGTCCTCGACGGTGCGCAACCGCATCAACCGCCGGCTGATCGCCGAACTGGAGACCCACCGGCATGTCCAGCTTGCCTACAACACGCTGAGCGTGCTGACGAGCCAGGCTTCCGACGGGCCCTCGGCGGTGCTCGGGTCGGAGGCCACCCAGCCGCCGTTTCCGATCGCGCCGAAAGGGTGAGAGGGAAACCGCCGGCCGCTACGGCCGGGCCAGCGGCAGGGTGACGCGCATGGTGGTGCCCTGCGGGCCGGTGGCGAGGACCGTGATGTCGCCGTGATGGCTGCGCAGGATGCGCTTGACGATGGCGAGGCCGAGTCCGGTGCCGTCGGGGCGGCCGGTCAGGAAGGAGTCGAAGATCTGTCCGCGGATTTCCTCGGGGATGCCGCGCCCGGTGTCGGCGAGGTCGATGACGGCGACGGGCAGGCCGCCATGATCTCCGGTGGCGCAGCGGATGGTGATGGCGCCTCCGTCCGGCATGACCTCCATGGAGTTGAGCAAGAGGTTGAGCATCACCTGCTGGAGCTGCCCCTTGTGGCCGTCGACGATGAGCGGCTGGGCGGGCGGGTGGAAGTGCAGGTGGATCTTGCCCTGCGCCAGCTTGAGGCGGATGAGGACGATGGTGTCCTCGATGATCTCGGCCACGGACCAGCGCGCATGCAGGTTTCCCGGCGCCTTGCCGAAATTGAGCACCCGGGTGACGATGGCCTCCAGCTGGTCGAGTTTTTCGCTGATGACCTGCGTGTCCTTCCGGCGCGGATCGCCCTCGGGAAAATCGAGGTTGAGGTAGCCGTAGAGGAGCTTGATGACCGTGAGGGGATTGCGGATTTCGTGGGCGATCTCCGCCGCCAGCAGGCCGAGCATGGTGAGGCGCTCGTTTTTGCGCAGCGACTCCTCGCTCTGGAAAACGCGGGCATAGAGCCGGGAGTTCTGGATCGCCACGGCCCCGAGGCTGGCGAGGGCGCTGAGGAGGCGCTTCTCGTCGTTGTTGAAACGGTGGGGCCGGTCGGTGAAGACCCCGAGTGCGCCGATGGCTTCGCCTTCGAAAAGCAGCGGCGCCGCCAGCAGGGAATGGAGGCCCTCATCGCGCGGAAGGTCGATCACGTCGACATAGTCCTGGCTCTGGACGTTGTGGAACTCGATCTGGCGCCGGGTATGGAGGACGGCGGCGATCAGGCAGTGCTCCAGCGGCAGTTCGCCGTCGGGCCGGGGGCCTACCTCCGGCGGAGGCGTTCCCGCGCGGGAAACCGAAACCAGGCGCGCCGTGCCCCTGGCGGAATCGTGCAGGTACAGGGCGCACAGGCGCACGCCCATGATTTGCCGCGCCTCCCGGGTCACGGTGTCGAACAGTTCCTGCTCCTCGAGTTTGGAAACAAGCGACTGGCCGATGCTGATGAGCGTCTCCAGCTGGCGGGCCTTGCCCTGCAGATGACGGAGCTGCCAGAGATGCTGGACCACGGTCGTCGCTTCGGCGGTCAGCCGGACCAGCAGGGCGAGGTCGGCCGCGGTGAATCCGCCGAGCGCCGTGCTGTCGAGATTGATGACCCCGATGACCTGGCCCTGCGCCTCCATGGGCGCGGCCATCTCGCAGCGGACATCCGGCCGCAGGGCGATGTAGCGCGGATCGGCCCGCACATCCGGCACCAACTGGGGCCGTCCGTGAAAAGCGACCCAGCCCGTGATACCCTGGCCCAGCCGGAGGGCGACATCCTCGGCGTCGGGCGGCAGGCCATGGTGAATCTCCAGCTCGAGCTTGCCCGTGTCGGGGTTGAGCAGGCCGATCGAGCCGCTGCTGGCGCCGAACAGAGCGGCCAATTCATTGAGGATGGCCTGCAGCGCCGCCTGCGGATCCCCGGTCCGGCCAATGAGCGAAGCGATCCGGTACAGGGCGGGCAGAGCGCGGGCATCCGCCGGCGGCGGATCGCCGGTGCCGGATGCCGGGGCGGCGGCTGGGGTTGTGGGAATCGCTTCCACAGACGGCCAGTTTGAGGGCCGTGGCGACAATTACGATATCGGAAACCGGGGACCGCCGAATCCGGCTCCGGTGTCCGCCATCCGGGGTCAGCCGGCCGCCAGTGGCTGCGGCGCCGGCTGGATAATCTTGATCAGGGAGTCGCGCAAGGCGTGCAGCCGGGCGGTATCCTCGGTGGGCTCGTGGTTGGCGCTCTCGATGTAGAAAGTGTCGAGGGCGACGCCGCGTTCGGTGTTGATGCGGGCAAAGGTGATGTCGAAACCGTGGTCGTAGATGCCCTTGGCGAGGCGGTAGAGCAGGCCGATCTGGTCGTGCGCCTGGATGTCGATGATGGTGCGCTGCATCGCGAGCTCGTGATAGACCTCGACGGTGGGCGGGAACGAGGTGTGCAGGGTGTTGTTCTCGGTCGTGTAGCGGCTGGAGGCGATTTTCTGGGCTTGGGCGAGAATGTCGGGATAAAGGTCCTTGTTCTGAACGAGCGCGGCTTCAACCGTCCGGGCAAACGTCTCCATCGCCGGCCGGCTCTGGACGACACCCCGTCCGGGCTCGACGATATAGAAGGTGTCGATCGCGATGTGGTCGGAGCGGGAAATGACCTTGGCCCCGAGAATGTTCAGGCCGGCGACGCTGAAGCCGCCCGCCAGCTTGTAGAAGAGGCCGGCACGGTCCCACGTGACCACGTTCACGACCGTGAGGCTGCGGTTGAGATCGTCCTTCCAGTCGAGAATGGGCCGCAACGAGCTGACGGAGTCCGCCTCGTTGATCGACTTGAGGAGGCGGTGGACCATCTGGATGTGCAGGGTGATCTCCGCCGGCTCGGTGTTGAGAAAATACCGTTCCGGGAGCAGGTTGAAGTGCGCAGTGATCTCGTCCTGACTGATGCCGGGGATCTGTTTTGTGATCAGCTCCTTGTAAATCATTTGTTTGCGCTCGAGGTTTCGTTTTTCCACCGCGTCACCAAGCAGAAGCCGGTCCA
>JBAZMN010000158.1:0-5330 GCA_041649735.1 Opitutaceae bacterium
GGCCGTTGGCGAATTGCAGCGTGGCGGCGGCATAGGCGTCGACCCCGGCCTGCGGGTGCAGCCGCCCCGCACCGGTGACGCGCACGGGATTGGCGAACGGCTGCCCGTCCGCCGCCCCGGCCACCAACCGGGCATACGACACCGCATAGCACCCGACATCAAGGATGCCACCGCCGCCGAGCGCCTTGTTCCAAAGACGGCTCCCGGGATCGAAATCCGCCCGAAAACTGAAGGTCGCCTGCACCAGTCCCACCCGCCCGATGGCGCCGCGGGTGACGAGTTCGACGACCCTGGCCGTCTGCGGGTGACAGCGGTACATGAACGCCTCCATCAGCAGCACGCCGTGGGCGCGCGCGGCCTCGGCGATCCGCGCCGCGCCGGCGTGGTTCATCGTCAGCGGTTTCTCGCAGAGAATGTGTTTGCCCGCCTGTGCCACGCGCACCGCCCACTCGGCATGCTGGGGGTGCGGCGTGGCAATGTAGACCGCGTCCACTCCGCGATCCTCGAGCAAGGCTTCGTAGGTGCCGTGCGCCCGGGGCACGCCGAACTCCCGGGCGAAGCGCTCGGCGGCCGACGGCGTCCGGCTGCCGACGGCGGCCAGCTGACCGGCTTGCGAGGCCGCCACCCCGCGGGCAAAAACCCCGGCGATCCGGCCGGTGCTCAGGATACCCCAGCGCAGTTTGGTCGTCATGAGAAGATGGATTGCAGCCGGAGAGGGAGCCTGACCGGTCCGCGCCGCCGTTCAATACCGGGATGAAACACCACGCAAGGATGGATCATTTGACGCCTGGTTTTTCCACCGGCGTAACCTGGCCGTCATGGATCTGCTGCAGGATCGCCGCGTGCACTTCCTTCATCGCCCGTTCCTGACACCAAACCATGCATTCCGCGCGGCGGCCCTTCTGCTGATGGCCGCCGGCCTGCTTCAAGCCGAAGACCCCGCCACCGCCGACCAGACCGTGCGGCTGAGTGAAGTTGAGGTCGTGGCCACCCGCGGCTCCGCGCTCACCCAGGCGCCGACCGACAGCAAGCTCGAGGCGCTCCAGCCACAGTCGATCATCAGCCTCGATTACATCGCCAACACCGTGGCGCCGACCGCCGATTACGCCACCATCGCCAACCTCGCGCCCAGCGTCTCCAACGTCGAGACCAACGGCCCGGGCTTGAGCGAGTCGAAGCATCTCACGTTGCGCGGCTTCGACGACGCGCAGTACAACGTCACCTACGACGGCATTCCGTTCGGCGACATCAACGACTTTTCCCACCATACCACGAGTTACTTCCCGGCGAAGCTTGTCGGGCGGGTGGTGGTGGACCGCGGCCCCGGCTCCGCCAGCGACATCGGCTATGCCACCTTTGGCGGCACCATCGCCCTCTTCTCGAAGGACCCGCGCACGGACGCGGCCTTCATCCCCACGCTGAGCTACGGCAGCTGGAACACGTTCCTCGGCCACTTTGAGCTCAACTCCGGCCTGCTGTCCGCGCTCAACCACGCCTCGCTGATCGCCAGCTACCAGCGGATGAGCACCGACGGGTACCGCACCCACTCCGACATGCAGCGCGACACCTATTACCTCAAGTATCTGCAGCCGATCGGCAAGAACACCCTGCTCACGTTCCTGAGCAGCTACAACCGCATCACCTTCAACACTCCGGGCACCGTCACCCAGCAGCAGATCGACACGCTGGGTCGCGATTACGGTCTCGTGTCCAATCCGGCAAACCCCGACTACACCGGCTACAATTATCAGGCCAAGCAGGCCGACTTCGAATACCTCGGCCTGGACACCAAATGGGGCGACGGCTGGTCGCTCAACGACAAGGTGTACACCTATTACTACAACAACGAGAGCCACGAAAAGCCCAAGGCCAAGTCGGGGAACATCCTCGGCCGGTACAAGGTCAACCGCTACCGCACCTGGGGCGACTATTTTCTCCTCACGAAAGCCGCGGAAACCGGCACGCTGAAGACCGGCGTCTGGATCGATTACAGCCGCAACCCGCGTTTCCTCTACAGCCTGAATTACACCACCCTGGGAGCCTTCGCCATCGACACGTCGGGCACCACGCAATGGAAGGCCGTCAATGGCGATCCGTCCACGCTCGGCTGGGATTACCGGATGGTGGACTGGCTGAAGACCTTCCAGCCCTTTGCCGAATACGAGTGGCACCCCACCCGGGACCTCCAGATCAATCCCGGCGTGAAATACGTCAGCTTCACCCGCGACCTGGAGGCGCCCGTCAACCAGACGAGCGGCCGCCAGCCGCTAAACTATGATCACACCAACACGAAGACGCTGCCCTACCTGGCGGCCAACTACCGGATCGATCCGTCCTGGTCGGCTTACGCGCAGGTTGCTGAAGGCTTCCTCGGACCCAATCTGAACCAGTTCTACGTGGCCGATCCGACCAAGAACACCGTCAAGCCGGAGGAGACGATGAACTACCAGCTGGGCACGGTATACCAGACCGACCGTTTCAACGCCGATGTCGACGTCTACTATATCGATTTCTCCAACTACGCGTACTCCGGGCCGGCGGACGCAAATGGTGATCCTCTTTACTGGGGCGTGGCAAAAGGCGCTGACTACCGCGGGGCCGAAGCCCAGGCCACCTACACCCTCGGCGGCGGCCTGAGCGCCTACGCCAACGGCTCGATCAACCAGGCCACCTTCAAAGGCTCGAAGCTCGACGTGCCCACGGTCCCCAAAGCCACCGCCGCGCTCGGCCTGGTCTACGACCACGAGGGCTTCTTCGCCTCCTGCACCGAGAAATTCGTCGGGAGCTGGGTCGTTTACGACACCCTCACCAATCCCGACGTCGCCGGCGGCGGGGCCGCGCGCCGGGCCGACAGCGCCAGCTGCTGGATCGGCGACCTGGCCGTGGGCTACAGCCTGAAATTCGATCACACCTTCATCCGCAGCGTGAAGGTGAAGTTCCAGGTCGGAAACATCTTCAACGAAAAGGCGCAGGTGCTGGACAGCATCGACAGCAATCCCGCCAATGCTTACGCCAAGGACACGTTCAACGTCCTGCCGGGGCGGAACTATTTCCTCACGGTCTCGGGCGTGTTCTGATCCGTCCTCCGATGCAACGCTTCCTCCTTCCTTTGTTTCTTGCCCTGGCCGTCGTCGCGACCGCCGGGGCCGCCGACAACCCGTCGGGGCGTCACGTCGTGGTCGTGGTCTGGGACGGCATGCGGCCCGACTTCATCAGCGAACAGACGACGCCCCATCTATGGGCGCTGGCGCAGTCCGGCGTGTTTTTTGCCAGCCACCACCCGGTCTACCTCAGCGCCACCGAGGTCAACGGCACGGCGATCGCCACCGGCCAGTATCCGGCGCACAGCTTTGTCATCGCCAACACCGACTACCGCCCGCGCATCGATCCGGACGGCGCGGTCGGCATTGAAAATCCGGCCGTGGTCCGCAAGGGCGACGAAGTCAGCGGCGGCCATTACCTCGGCGCGCCTACGGTCGCGGAAATTCTCCACGCGCGCGGACTGGCCACCGTCATTGCCGGCTCCAAGCAGGTCGCGCTGCTCCACGACCGCGCCCGCCGGCCCAACGACCCGGGCGTTTCGCCCGTCCTTTACCAGGGCGCGGCGCTGCCGCCCGGCCTCGAATTCGGTCTCACCCAGGCGCTCGGCGACTTCCCGCCGGCCGCCCGGCCGGACGACAAAACCGCCCGCGATGCCTGGACCACCCGGGCCTTGACCGGCCAACTCTGGAAAAACGGCGTGCCGCCTTACTCGCTCCTCTGGCTGGCCGAGCCCGATTCCACCCAGCACGCCACCGGACCCGGCTCCGCAGCGTCGCTGGCCGCCATCCGGAGCAGCGACGACAATCTCGGCCGTGTTCTCGCTGAGCTCGACCGGCGCGGCCAGCGGACAACCACGGACGTGCTGGTCGTCTCCGATCACGGCTTCTCCACCATCAACCGGAAAATCGACGTCGCGGCCGCGCTCGCCGCCGCGGGTTTCGACGCCCGGCGCAACGTGCCCGGCGGCTTGAAGTCGGGCGAGGTGATGACCGTCAGCGACGGCGGCACGACCCTGCTCTATGTCGGCGATCACGATGCCGGCCTCTGCCGGCGCCTGGCCGTTTATCTCCAAACCCAGGACTGGACCGGCGTGATCTTCTCCCGGACGCCCCTCGAGGGCACGTTTCCGCTGGCTGCCGCGCATCTCGATGCGCCCGAGGCGCCGGATCTGGTCGTCTCCCTCCGTTGGGCCCACGACCGAAGCACCACCGGCACGCCCGGCTTGATTGCCTCCGACCTCAAACCGTCTTCGGAGAAGATCGGCAACCACGCCAGCCTGAGCTGCTACGACATGCACAACACGCTCGTCGCCGCCGGACCCGATTTCCGCACCGGCGTGCGCGACACCCTGCCCAGCGCCAACACGGACCTGGCGCCGACCATTCTCTGGATCCTCGGCCTCAAGGACGAGGCGGCCAAAATGGACGGCCGCGTGCTCGGCGAAGCGCTTGCGGACTCTGCGCCGCCGCTGCGTTCCTTCGA
This sequence comes from Opitutaceae bacterium, assembly GCA_041649735.1. GTDB lineage: Bacteria > Verrucomicrobiota > Verrucomicrobiia > Opitutales > Opitutaceae > Fen-1467. The sequence continues at coordinate 4,525 of JBAZMN010000158.1, forward strand.
GCTCAAGCATCTGACCGCCCGCCGGGACCTCGGTGACGGGAGAATCTGGGAGCAATACCTGAACGTGAGCGAGGTGAACGGCGTGCAGTATTTCGACGAAGGCAACGGCGCCCAAGTGCCCGCCCGCTGAGCGGGATATTTCCCAGCGCGGCATAGCCTCAGCCAAAGGTGGGGCGGCTTATCCTTACGCCGCCGAGCCGTTTCTGTCCACCGCCCGGCTCTGGAATCTCGGCGCGTTAAGGATAACGCGCCCCACCTCTAAATCGTCACGGAAATGAATGATCCGTACAGGTAAGAGCATGGGGCCGCGACGCCCTCGTCGCGTGTCTCGTCGAAAAACGGCGGCGCGACGCTGCTCCCGACGGCACTGGAATCGCGTGGACGCTTTGATCCCTGCAATTCCGGCTCTATAGCGGTTTAAGGAATTATGTAGCCGAGGTCGCTGACCCCGGTCTGTCTTGCCGCGATTTACATCGAATCACCGAGGCCACCGGCCACGGCTACAGTATTTCAGAAAACACTCTAGCCCTTCGCCGTTAGCTCGTCGTACACCGCGCCGAGGTTGCCCGGCAGGCGGTTGGGCTGCGGCACATGGAAGTCGGGGAAGCCGGGCAGGTTGTCGAGGTTGATGATTTGATCCCTCGTCCGGCCGGCGGCGATGCCCCGCTGCACATGGTCGAGCATGGCCTGGAACAGGTCGCGCATCACGAGCAGGTCGTCGCGCGTGCCGGTGACGCCGAACTTCGGGCTGCCATGCCCGAAGATGTAGATTGCATCGGCCGGGAAGGTGTCATGGACCTCCTCCA
>JBAZMN010000159.1:0-5322 GCA_041649735.1 Opitutaceae bacterium
GCGCTTGGGCTTGACGTTTTTCCGCTCGGTGAAGCGCGAGTAGCCGCGGCCGTAGCCGGTGGCCTGCTCCTGCAGCCTGCACTCCCCGGCCTGGTCGCAGATCGGGCAGTCGAGCGGATGGTTGATGAGCAGGAATTCCATCACCCCTTCGCGGCAATCCTTGACCAGCGGCGTCGTGGTGCGGATGTGCAGGCCGGGGGCGGCGTTGGTGAAACAGGCGATGGTGGGACGCGGCACCCAGTTGATCTTCGGCCCTCCGGTCGCCGGATCCATGACCGGCTGCTTGGTCACGGGATCGACCGCCGGCGTGCCCATCTCGACCAGGCACATGCGGCAGTTGCCCGCAACGCTCAGCTTGGGGTGATAACAGAAATGCGGAATCTCGATGCCCAGCATCCGTGCCGCCTCGATCATGTTCGTGCCCCGGGGTACGGCGATCTCCCGGCCGTCGATATTGACGGTGATGAGGTCGGGTTTGGGCGGAGCGATCATTGGGAAAGTTATTTGCACACGGATACGCGACGGACGATCCGTCGCAGCAGAATGGTTTTATCCGTGAAAATCGTGTGCATCCGTGGTTGAAAGTCAGATCAGTTCGAGGCCGTCGGCCGGCCGGGCCTTTTTCGTCTCGGCGTAGTTCTTGAACTCCTCGCCGAATTTCAGGACGAAGCTCTGCGTGGGCCAGGCGCAGGCCTCGCCAAACGGGCAGACCGTGCGGCCGGCGATCTGGTCGGCCACGTTTTTGAGCAGTTCGCCGTCCCCGGGCCGGGCGTCGCCGTGCACCATGCGGGCGGTGATCTTTTTCATCCAGAGCGAACCCTCGCGGCAGGGGGTGCACTGGCCGCAGCTCTCGTGGGCGTAGAAGGCATTGAGGTTGGCGAGCGCGGCGACCATGTCGGCCGAGTCGTCCAGCACGATCACGCCGCCGGAGCCGCCCATGGAGCCGCAGGCGGCCAGCGAGTCGAAATCCATCGGGATGTCCTCCACCCCCCAGTCCGCCGTCGTGCCGTCCTTCCGCTTGATCTTGAACCGCTCGCCGAACCGGAGGATTTTCGACGAGGAGCCGCCCGGGATGACGGCCTTGAACGTGCGCCCGGGCCGGGGGCCGCCGCAGAGGTCGTGCAGCAACTGCCCCATCGTGATCCTGCCGGACTCAACCTCGTAGTAGCCGGGGCGCTGCACCTGGCCGCTCACGCAGAGCAGGCGGGTGCCGGTGTTGTTGGGCGTGCCGATCCGGGCAAACGCCTCCCCGCCCATCTCGGCGATGTGCCGCACATGGCAGAGGGTCTCGACGTTGTTGACGATCGTCGGGCACTGGTAGAGGCCGAGGACGGCGGGGAAATACGGCGGCTTGATGCGCGGGTACGGCCGTTTGCCCTCCAGCGACTCGATCAGGCCGGTCTCCTCGCCGCAGATGTAGGCGCCGGCGCCGCGGTGCACGTAAATCTCACAGGAGTAACCGGTGCCGAGGATGCCCGGGCCGACCAGCCGCTGCGCCCGCGCCTCGGCGATGGCCTGTTCGAGGATGCGCGCCCCTTTCGGGAATTCGCCCCGGATGTAAATGTAGGCCTGCTTCACCTGGTTGGCCCAGCAGGCGATCATGATGCCCTCGATGAGCTGATGCGGATCCTGGTGGATGATGTGGCGGTCCTTGAAGGTGCCCGGCTCCGACTCGTCGGCGTTGACGATCAGGTAAATGGGCTTGCCGCTCCGGCGGTCGACGAGGGTCCACTTGACTCCGCAGGGGAAGCCGGCGCCGCCGCGGCCGCGCAGGCCGGATTTTTTCACCTCGTCGACGAGTTCCTCGGGCTTGCGTGCGACCGCCTTCTTCAGCGCCTCGTAGCCCCCGTGCCGGAGATAGCACGGGAGGTCGGCGGTGTAACCGGGCTCATCAATGTGCCGGAAGATCAGGCGGCGTTCGGCGGGATGCGGCATGGCGGCAAAAAATGTCGGCGTCAGTCGTGGGCGGGTCCGGTGTTCTCCCGGAGGTAGCGGGCGTAATCGCCATGCGGGATCGGCTGCAGGTCGAACAGCGGGCGCTGGTAAACATAGGCCCAGGCCGTGACGGTGCGCCCGTCGCTCAGGGTGACCTGCACGAGGTCGCGGCGGAACTCGCTCGTGTCGGGCGAGGCCGGGTCGAAACCCTCGTACTGGTCGAGCCGCACAAAAACCGCATGGGGAACGGACACCCGGTAGACCTCGCCGGTGACCTTGACGCCCTGCGGGTCGATCACCAGCACCGGGAAATCGCTCGCCTGATAGAGGCGGCCGCGCACAAAACCGGGGCCGACGATCTCCGCGCGGTCGGCCAGCAGCCGGTGCGCGGCGTTCCCGGCGGCGCGGCGGAGCGTCCCGTAGGTGAACAGCAGATCGGTGACCGGACGGCTCATCAATGGAAAGGCACGCGGTTCACGGTTGGCGGCCGGCGGCCGGCTGTTTGAGCTGCGCGGCGAGGGTGCGCGCCTTCGCGACGTCCACCTGCTCGTGGAGTTCCTCGTCGATCATCACCACCGGTCCGCTGCCGCAGCTCGCAAGGCACTCGACGAATTCGATCGTCACCGCCCCGTCGGCGGACGTCTCCCCGGTGTGGCAATCGAACTGCCGCTCCAGCTCCGCGCAGACCTGGTGGCTGCCGGCGAGCGCGCAGGACAGCGTGCGGCAGACCTTGATGTGCCGGCGGCCGGCGGGCTGTTGCCGGAACATTGGGTAAAACGTGACCAGCTCGTAGACGTTGATGGGCTGCAGCTCGAGTTTTCCGGCGATCCATTCGATCGCCGCCGGGGAAACGTGGCCCTGGTCCTCCTGCACGAGGTGCAGCAGCGGCAGCGCCGCACTCCGCTTCACCGGGTAGTGCGTGATGACCTCGTCGATCTTCTGCAGGGTTTCGGGTTTCAAATTCATCAGAAAATTGCTCCGTAATTTTCTCAACGGTCACACTCGCCCATCACAAAGTCGAACGAGCCGAGGATCGAGACAATGTCGGCGACCATGGCGCCGACGCAGACCTTGGGCAGGATGCTGAGGTTGCAGAACGACGGGCTGCGGATCTTCAGGCGCCATGGCACGCCGCCGCCCCTGGAGACCACGTAGAAGCCGAGCGCGCCCTTGGGATTCTCCGCCTCGAAATAGACCTCGCCCGGAGGCATCTGCGGCCCCTCGGTCACGAGCATGAAGTTCTGGATGAGCTCCTCCATGCTCGTGAGGATCTTGTCCTTCGGCGGGGCAAAGATCTTGCGGGCGTCCCGCGCATACCAGTCGCCGCCGGGAAAATGCTGGATGACCTGCCGGAGGATGCGCACCGACTGGCGCATTTCCTCGCCGCGGCAGAGATAGCGGTCGTAGCAGTCGCCCCGGGTGCCGACCGGCACGTCGAACTCGTATTGCTCATAGCCGCTGTAGGGCCGGTCCTTGCGCAGGTCGAGCGGCACGCCGGTCGCACGGAGATTGGGCCCGGTGAGGCCGTAGGCGATGGCGTCCGGCTGCGAAATGACCCCGATGCCTGCGGTGCGGTCGAGGAAGATCTTGTTGCGGGTCAGCAGCGCCAGCGTCTCCTCGAGAATCGGGAGGAACTGGTCGCAGAAGGCGCTGACGCGGTCGAGCCAGCCCTCGGGAACGTCGCGGGCCACGCCGCCGATGCGCGTGTAGCTGGTGGTGAAGCGCGCCCCGGTCAGCTCCTCGAAGAGGCGGTAGAGCTTCTCCCGCTCGGTGAAGGTGTAAAGGAACACCGTCCAGGCGCCCACATCGATGCCGAAGGCCCCCAGGCCCATCAGATGGGACGAGATGCGGGCCAGCTCGGCGACGATCACCCGGATCGCCTGGCAGCGCGGCGGCACCTCGAGTTTGGCCAGGCGCTCGACGGCAATGGCATAGGCGACATTGTTGGCCAGGGGCGCCAGGTAGTCCAACCGGTCCGTATAGGGCACGAACTGGTTGTAGGTCATGTTTTCGGCAATCTTCTCGTCCCCGCGGTGCAGATAACCGACCACCGGATCCGCCCGGGTGATAATCTCGCCGTCGAGCTCCATCTGCAGACGCAACACGCCGTGCGTCGACGGATGGGACGGCCCCATGCTGATGGACATTTTTTCCGGTGGAGATTCCGGCGCCGCAGCCGCCGTCTTGGCCGCGTTGTCGGGAAAGGTGTATTCGGTCGCCATGGCAGTGGGGGCTGGCCTGCTTACCGGGGTTTCTCCTGATGCTCCGTCCAGCTTTGGTCCCCGGCGCGGGGTTCGGCTGCATCCATGGTCCGGCCCGGCGCGGCCACGAACGGCCCGCCCATGTAGGGGGCCGGCTTGACCTTGGCGCCGGTCTCGTCGGCCACGGCCAGATCCGGCAGCTCGGTCTCCAGGCCCGCCAGCGGGAAATCCTTGCGCAGCGGGAAATAAGGGTATCCCTCCCACATCAAAATGCGGCGCAGGTCCGGATGCCCGGTGAAGGCGATGCCGAACATATCGTAGGTTTCGCGCTCGTGCCAATTGGCGGCGGACCAGAGGCCGGTGGCGCTGGGCATGACCGGCCGCGTGTCGTCGCTGCAGTCGGCGGCGATCCGCACATAGGTCTGGCGCACGGTTGATAACAGGTGCCACACCACGGTGAAACGCGGCGACCGGCCGGGGCTCCCGTCGATGGCCGTCACATCCACGAGCATGTCGAAGGCGCATTCGTCGCGCAGGCACTGCAAGACGGCCATGACCTGGCCGGTCGGGACGTTGAAGGCCGGCCAGTCGAGGCTTTCACGCCCGGTGACCTGGGGGAAGCGCTCCTTGAGGACGGCGGCAACGTCGGTGGTGACAGTCATCGGCGGGCGTGGGCTGGGCGGTTCAAGCGCTGAAAAGCCGTCGCGCCGCCGGCTCCCGGCGGACTTTGGCCTGCAGTTTAATGAGTGCGTCCAGCAAGGCTTCCGGCCGGGGCGGACATCCGCTCACATAGACGTCCACGGGGACGATCCGATCCACGCCCTGGAGCACCGCGTAGCTGCGGTACATGCCGCCGGTGCTGGCGCAGGCGCCCATGGCGATGACCCACTTGGGCGACGCCATTTGGTCGTAAATCCGACGGACGTGCGGCGCCATCTTGTAGGTCACCGTGCCGGCCACGATCATGCAGTCGGACTGGCGGGGCGAAAAGCGCATCACCTCGGCTCCGAAGCGGGCGATATCGAAACGCGCGGCGGCCACGGCCATGAGTTCGATCGCGCAGCAGGCCAGGCCCATGGGCATGGGCCACATCGAGTTGGTGCGAATCCAGTTGATGACCGTATCCAGCCGGGAGACGACCAGATCCCCCTCGATCTTGCTATTATAATTGAGCTCTGTGTTTGGG
>JBAZMN010000160.1:0-5292 GCA_041649735.1 Opitutaceae bacterium
CCCCTTGAGTTGCCTGAATTTACGGTGTCTTCATCGCGGGTGGCGTTGCAGGAGCCCACTGGCACCTTTGCCATGCCGGTCACCGCGCTCCGCTACGAGCCGCTGGCCGACGTGCAGGCGCGGAATCTGGCCGAGGCCCAGGCCGATGTCGACATTCGCGGCGGCATCTTTGAAAACACTGGTTTTCGGATCGGCGGCGCCTCGCTTTATGATCCGCAAACCGGTCATTATTTTGCGGAGATCCCGGTGGCGCCCGCCATGCTCACGGAGCCACGCATTCTGACGGGCGTCGACAACGCGCTTGACGGTTTCAATGCCAACGTCGGGACCGTCGCTTATGACTGGCAGCGTATCCGGCCACATGGGGAAATGACCGCCGCGGCCGGCGAGTATGATTCGTACCGTGGGAGTCTCTACGAAGGCGTGGTGGCTGACACTCCCGTGGCCGGCCGCACCTTTGCCGCTGATGCCGAAGTGTCGCGCTCCATCTCGGACGGGTCGGTGCCTTATGGTGATCATCGCTTCCAGCGCTACAACCTGCGTTTGCAACTGGCCGGTGCCGATTCGCAAACCGACCTTTTTGCCGGCTACCAGGCAAAATTCTTCGGCTGGCCCAATCTCTACACGCCGTTTGGCTTCGACGAGACCGAGAACCTGAAAACCGTCCTCGTGGCGCTCAACCACCGTTATGCATGGGGCCCGGGTGACTGGATTGAGGCCGGCGCCTTCTGGCGACGCAACCGGGACAACTACGCCTTCAACCGCTTTGCCCCCGTCGGACCGGTGCCTCCTTTCCTGCACACCACCTGGACGGATGGCGCCTCGGTCTCCGGCCACGAGGATTTTGGCACCTGGGCGTTTGGCTTCAACGCCGAGCTGCTCGCTGATGATCTCAAGTCCACTTCGCTGGTCTACGGCCGCTTCCACACGCGCACCTACGCCAAGCTTGGCTTCACGCCAGAAAAATCCTGGAGCCTCGACAACCGGCGTCGCCTCACGCTCCGGACCGGCGTCACCTATGATGATACAAACCGGGACGGCTCCGCCGTCTCTCCGCTTGTTGAACTGGGCCTGAATGAGGCCGGGTCCGGAGACAGCACGCACCGCCTGTACTTCAGTTATGCCCAATCCACGCAGGTGCCCACCTACACGGCCCTGAATTCCAGCCCCACTGCCGGACTTTTCCGGGGCAATCCCCATCTTGGACATACCACCAGCCACAACCTGGAACTTGGCCGTGATGAAACACAGGGAGCCTGGCAGACGCATGTGGCGGTCTTCTACCGGCGTGATGATCGTCTGGTTGATTGGACCTTTCAGCAGGGTGTCACAGCACGTACCGCCAATGCCGTCGATCTCGACACGGTCGGGGCGGAAGCCGTCGTCAGATGGTCTGGGTCCCGCTATGAAGTTATTTTGGGCTATACTTTCCTGCACAAAAACGCCGACTACGGGCCGGCGGCCGTGACGGCCAGCTTCTATGCGCTCAACTTCCCGAAGCAGCGGCTGACGGCGGCGGTCATCGCCCGGCTGGGCGGCGGTTTTGAACTGCGCATGGACAATCAGGCGCGCATCCAGGAGGACAATCCGCTGCGTACCATCGGTGGCAGCCGCGCGGTGATCTCCTCGCTCGGACTGTTCTACCGCCCGCCGATGGCCCGGGATCTCCAGCTCGCGCTGCAGGTGGACAATCTCTGGGATTCAAACTTCCAGACCGTGCCGGCGGTGCCGGCTGCAAGGCGGGAAGTCTCGGCGGGCTTATCCTCACAGTGGTGAGGACGTGGTCTTGTTGCTGGCTGGTGGAATCGCCAAGATAAGCTCTTGGACTGGGACGTATTTACCCCTGTCCGGATACATTCTGTGACACCCCGGCCCTTTATAAACCGGTGCGGAGTTTCTCTTTCCGGCGGGTTAAGCTTGCAACCTGCAGCCTACGTATAACTTCAAGCAGCAGGAGCAATTTCGGACAGCGGTCGCCGCCTTGGCGACAAAGCTGCTCCGAGCAGTCAAAACCATTTTCAACCATGCTCATCTGGATTGTCCTTGTCGGTGTCCCGATCCTTTTCGGCCTCTATGCGCAGATGCGGGTGACGAGCGCCTACAACAAAAACGTGCAGATTCCCTCCCGTGGCCACATCACCGGCGCCGAAGCGGCGGAAGCCGTCATGCGGCGGGCCGGCATCGCCGATGTCGAGATCGTCGAGGTGGGGGGGCATCTGACCGACCATTACGATCCGGCGCACAAACAGCTCGCGCTTTCTTCCGACAACTATCACGGCACGAGTCTCGCAGCGCTGGGCGTCGCGGCGCATGAGGCCGGACACGCCATCCAGCACAAGGCCGGCTACGCGATGATGAATGTCCGCCAGACGCTGATTCCGGCCGTGCAGATCGCCGCTCCGATTGCCTATTTCATGACCGGCATCGGCATCGTGCTGCTTGGTTCGGTCTTCGGCGGTTTGATGCTCAAGCTCGGCATCGTCGCGTTGCTGGTGATGACGGTCTTCCAGCTGGTCACCCTGCCGGTGGAGTTCGACGCCAGCCGGCGCGCGAAGGTGCAGCTGCCTGAACTCGGCATCATCGACCGGGACGAGCTTCCAGGCGTGGCGGAGACGCTGGACGCGGCGGCGCTGACCTACCTGGCGGCGTTCATCTCCTCACTCGGCAATCTGCTCTATCTCCTTGCCCTCCTCAACGGCGGCCGTCGCAACGACTGAGCACGGTAACCTCGGCCCTTAGTTTGCGGACGCGATCTTGGGCTTTAGGTCGCACCTGCCAGCTCTCGTTCGGCAGAGCGAGAAGGCTGGCGGAGGAGGAGGGATTCGAACCCCCGGTGGGCCGAAGCCCACGTCTGATTTCAAGTCAGGTGCCTTAAACCGCTCAGCCACTCCTCCGGGATCGACTATAACTTTGGCCTGCGCCAGGGCTTGTCGAGCTTTCTCCACGGGCAGGAAGTCGCGGCCTACGATTTGCGCCCGGCCCGCCAGAGCAGCCAGATGACCCCACCGAGGAGCAGCAGCAACCACCACATGAAGCGCAGCTCCCGCAGGGCCATCTCGGTGGCGCGGAGACCGCCTGGCACCACCACACAGAGCGCCGCGAGCAGAACGAGCACGAGCGCAACTTGCCGCCGGTCGGGAGATGGCATCCCTTCAGCAAGGATTTCCTGATCAGCCGGCACAAGCTCGAAGCAGCTTCAGGTGCATCGGATTCTAAAAAATGGAATTATAGATTGATCTTTATCGTCGGCGCGTTTTGCTGCTGGACGGGAGACAACAGATCATGCCCCTACCGGCTCCAGAGTGGAACGTGGCGGAAATCCAGGGACTTTACGGTCCCTTCACTTTTCCGGAACGGCTGTTGCAGAAAATCTGGCTGCAGGGAGAATTCGACTCGGCGCGTGCGGCCACGGAGGACGGCCGACCCCTGCAGGTGCTGCATCCCGGACGCTGGAATCTGCTGGGCGGACCGGATTTTCGCGACGCACGGTTTTGTCTCGGCGGCCAGGAACTGACTGGCGATGTGGAACTGCACCTCCATGCCGGCGACTGGGCGGCACATGCCCATCCCAGTGATCGCCATTATGATCACGTCGTGCTGCATGTGGTGCTGTTCCCGCCTTCGTCCGGCGAACAAGCACTCCGGGCGGACGGCACCGCCATTCCCACCCTGGTGCTGCTGCCGCTGCTCCTACACGACCTCGAGGAGTATGCCGCCGAGGATGCGGTGGAGACGCTGGCCAGCCGTACCGACTGGCGTGTCACCGCGAAGCTGGCGTGCCGGCCGGCTGCCGAGATGCGCGCCCTGCTCCAGGCCCGGGCGGTGGAGCGCTGGCGGCAGAAAAGATACTTTGCCCGGCGGCGTCTTGAGCGGCTCGGCTGGGGTGAGGCCTGTCACTATGCCGCGTTGGAAATTCTGGGGTATCGTTTTAACCGGGCGCCCATGCTCAAGGTGGCCGCCCGGGTCCCGCTGGCGGCGTGGGCGGGAGGCACCGTCGCCGTGGACGCCCTGTTGGCCGCGGAAACGGGCGCCTGGAGCCGGCAGGGCCTGCGGCCGGCCAATCATCCGCGGGTGCGGCTCGAACAGTATGCCGCGTGGACCCACGCCCAGCCCTCCTGGCCGGAATGCCTGCTGAAGCTGGCGGCTGCGCTTGGCCCCCTGCCGCCCGAGGGCAGGGCCTGGCCGACCGCGCTGGTGCGCAGGCGGTTGAATCTGCCGGCCCTCCGCGATCGTTTTGCCCGGGAAATTGTGGCGGGGGCCGTCAGCGGCACCCGGCTCGATAATCTGATCTGCGATGGATTCCTGCCGCTGCTGACTGCCCGGACGATGGTGGACCATTTTCCCATCTGGTTCCATTGGTTTCCGGGTGACCTGCCCCCGCACCTGACCGGCGGGCTCATGGCGCTGGGGATATTTGACGGATCCCCGCAGCCCGCCTGCCACGGTTGGGCCCAGGGTCTGCTCGGCTGGATGCTGACCCAGGAGGCAGAGAGTGATGCTGGCTTCAGAAAGGCACCAGCAACCACCACGGGCACTCAATGAAGTTCGACCAAATCCTCCGTGCATGGATGCCGGAGTGCCGCTGGGTGGCGATGCTCTCTTGCCGGAGCCGCCATTTCAGGCTGGAGACAGCGGCCCGGAACCGCGAAATGGAGGCATGGCAAAGAAGCGCGTGGGCATCCTTTTTGGCGGAAAGTCCGTCGAGCACGAGGTATCGTTGCAATCGGCCCGCAACGTCTACGAGTCGATCGACAAGACGAAGTTCGAGGTCGTCCTGATCGGCATCGACAAAGCCGGCTCGTGGCATGTGTGCGATGCGGCGCTGCTGGCCTCCGCCGCCTCGCCCCAGGCGGAGCTCGCCGCAGGCGCCTCCGGCGAAGCGCTCGCGCTCGTGCCCGGCGAAACCGACCGGGCGCTGGTCGGCACCGGCTCGCATCGCGGCCTGCCGAAGCTTGATGTGGTTTTTCCCGTGCTGCACGGCACCTATGGCGAGGACGGCACGGTGCAGGGCCTGCTGAAGCTCGCCGGCGTGCCCTTTGTCGGTGCCGGGGTGCTCGGCTCGGCGGTGGGGATGGACAAGGACATCGCCAAGCGTCTCCTGCGCGATGCCGGCGTTCCCGTGGCCCGCTCGGTCACGTTGACGGCGCGCACGGCGGCGGGCACCACCTTCGAAACGCTGGCGGAGAAGTTCGGTGCGCCCTTCTTCGTCAAGCCGGCGAATTCCGGTTCCTCCGTCGGCGTGGGCAAGGTGCGCGATGCGGCCGGCTGGGCCGCGGCGCGCGCGGAGGCGTT
>JBAZMN010000161.1:0-5287 GCA_041649735.1 Opitutaceae bacterium
TGGTTCCCGTCTCCAATGAGGACGTCAGCCGCGTCTTCGAGGGTCTGCGCGTCATCTACCGTTCCGTGCAGGAGGCGCGCCAGCTCGAGCATTTCGACTTCTTCGTCCTCAGCGACTCCAACCAGCCCAACCAGTGGATCCAGGAGGAGGTCGCCTGGGCCGAGCTGTGCAAGCAGGTCGGCGGCTTCGGCCGGATCTTCTATCGCAAGCGCCGCCAGGCCATCAACCGCAAGAGCGGCAACGTCGCCGATTTCCTCCGGCGCTGGGGCCGGAACTACCGCTACATGATCGTGCTCGACGCCGACAGCCTCATGACCGGCCAGACCCTCGTGCGGCTCGTCGCGCTCATGGAGCGGAACCCGGCGGTGGGCATCATCCAGACCGCGCCGCGCATCGTGAACGGGGAGACGCTTTACGCACGCCTGCAGCAGTTCGCCAACCGCCTCTACAGTCCGCTCTTTCTCGCCGGCCTCAACTACTGGCAGCAGCACGACGGCAACTACTGGGGCCACAACGCCATCATCCGCGTGCAGCCGTTCATGGACCATTGCTGCCTGCCCGACCTGCCGGGACGGGAGCCCTTCGGCGGCCGCATCCTCAGCCACGACTTCGTCGAGGCCGCCCTGATGCGCAAGGCCGGCTGGCAGGTGTGGATCGCGCCCGACCTCGAGGGCAGCTACGAGGAGGGGCCGCCCACGCTCATCGACAGCGCCAAGCGCGACCGCCGCTGGTGCCAGGGCAACATGCAGCACAACTGGCTGCTCTTTGCCCGCGGCATCCGGCCGGTGAACCGGGTGCATCTTTTTCTGGGCATCATGGGCTACGTCGCCTCGCCGTTGTGGCTCCTCTTCCTGCTCCTGAGCAGCATCAACGTCTTCGGGGTCGTCGCGCGCGGCGGCTTTCCGGCCTTGCCCGAGTCGTATACCTCCGTTTTCGGCTACACCGTGGAGGTGCCCGAGGCGCTGACCCTGTTTGCCTTCACCATGCTGCTGCTTTTCCTGCCCAAGGCGCTCAGCGTGATCGTCACGCTGCGCAACCGCGGATTGACGGCGGCCTTTGGCGGCCCGCCGCGGCTCGTGGCCAGCGCGCTGCTTGAGGCGGCGGCCTCGACGCTGCTGGCGCCGATCAACATGCTGTTCAACAGCAAATTCGTGCTCTTCACGCTGCTCGGGCAGGGCGTGTCCTGGATCACGCAGCGGCGCCAGTCGAGCGGAGACGACACCGACTGGCGCGAGGCGATCCTCACGCATGCCAGCCATACGGTGATCGGCCTGGTCTGGGGCATCTCGGCATTCATCCTTGTGCCGCAATTCTTCTGGTGGCTGAGTCCGGTGCTGGCCGGGCTGGTGTTCTCCATTCCGCTCTCGATCTTTCTCAGCAAGGTGAATTTCGGCCGCGGCGCGCAGCGGCTGGGGCTCTTTTTGACGCCCGAGGAATCACAGCCCGCCTACGAACTCAAGCGCCTGCGGCAGAATCTCGCCGAATGCTACCAGCATCTGCGCCCCATCGAGCCCCTGCGCGACGACTATGGACTGCTCCAGGCCGTGCTGGACCCCTATATCAATGCCGTGCACGTGTCGCTGCTGCGCCAGCGGCGGCCCAGCCGGGGGTCGCGCGAGTATTTCCTGCAGTTGCGGCAGCGGCTGCTGGCCGAGGGGCCGACCCGGCTGACCGCCCGGGAAAAGATGGCGCTGCTGCTCGATGCCGATTCGCTGATCTGGCTGCACCGCGAGCTGTGGCGCCTGCCCGGCAGCGCGCTGGCCGACTGGTGGCGGCTGGCCATGCGCCAGTACAACGTGCTCACGGCCACGCCGATCACGGCGCTGTACCGGTGAGCGGTAAGCCTTAAGCTTTAAGCCGTAAGCTACCAGCGGACGAGCGGCCGGGAGGGAAGGGTTGAGGTTGCAGGTTTGGGTTGAGTGGGAGTTTGAGTTCGGGTTTCTGACATCAACCTCAACTTACACCTTAACCCTTACTCTGGTGCGGCGGAGCGCTCACTCCGCCCGCAGCGCGATCATCGGGTCGACCCGGGTCGCCCGGCGGGCGGGCAGCCAGCAGGCGAACCCGGTCGTGAGGGCAAGCGTGATCACGGTCAGCCCGAGGGCGAGCGGATCCTGCCCCGGCAGGCCGGGCAGCGCCGCTCCGAGCAGTTGCAGCAGGACGTAGGTGCCGGCCAAACCGACGGCGCTGCCCAGCACCACCAGGCGGAAACCGGTGCGCAGCACGAGCCAAAGGATGCTTGAGGGAGTGGCGCCGAGGGCGAGGCGGATGCCGAATTCAGGCATCCGCTGCACGACCAGCTTGGCAATCACACCGTAAAGGCCGATGGCGGCGAGCAGGAGCCCGAGCAGGGCAAACCCGCTGAGAACGTCGTTGATGACGTAGAAATTGTGCTGGTAGCGGTCCACGGTCTGCCGCACGGTGCGCAGCTCCGCGACGGGCAGGTCGGGGTCGAGTTCGGCGACCAGCCGCCGCAACGGCCCGGCCAGGGTCTCGGGCGCGGCGGCGCGCAGGGCAATGGTGACATAGCCCCAGGGATCGAAGACCAGCGGGCGGTAGGCCTGCAGGCGTGTGTCGGGTGTGCCGAAGTTCGCGGCGAAACCGACGTCGCGCACGACCCCGATGACCTCCTCCCATTGCGGATCGTCGGCGGAGCTGCTGATCCGTTTGCCGATCGGATCTTCGCCGGGCCAGAGCGTGCGGGCCATGGTTTCGTTGATGATCACCACCCGCGGCCGGTCGGGCCGCAGGCGGGCCGGAAACAGGCGGCCGGCGACGAGCGGGATCTGCAGGGTCGCAAAATAGCCGGAGCTGACCATGGCGGAGTAGATCAGCGGTTCGCGGCCTGGCGCCGGCGCGGGACGGCCTTCGACGAAGACGGGGCCCGAGCTGCCAAAGGACCAGGTGGGCAGGGAGGTGCCGAGGGCCAGGTGTTGCACGCCGGGCAGGGTGGCGAGGCGCTCTTCCAGCCGCTCGTAGAAGCTCCGGCGCTGGGCCGTGGTGGGATACCGGTTTTCCGGCAAGGTGAGGGTGCCGGTCAGCAGGCCGGTGGTCTGCCATCCGAGATCGCGGTGCAGGAACCGCTGCAGGCCGCGGATAAAAAACCCCGCCCCACCCAGCAGGATCAGCGCCAGGGCCACCTCGGCGATGATCAGCCCGTGGCGCAGCCGTTGCTGCGAACGGTCGCCGGTCGAGCCGCGCATCTGCCGTTTGAGTGCGGCCTGGAGGTCGGTGCGGGAGGCGACCCAGGCCGGCACGATGCCGAAAATCATGCCGGTGGCGAGCGAAGCGAGCAGGGCGAAACCCAGCACCGGCCGATCGAGGGAGAAATCCGCCCGGGCGCCGCCGGCCAACGTCAGGCGCTGGACGAGGGCATCGTTGACCCAGGCGGCGAGGAGCAGGCCCAGGGCGCCGCCGCTGAGCGAGAGCAGCAGGCTTTCGCCCAGCAGCTGGCACATGAGGCGGCGGCGGGAGGCCCCCAGCGCGGCGCGGATCGCAAAGTCGCGCGCGCCGGCGGCGGCCCGGGCAAGCTGGAGGTTCGCGAGATTGGCGCAGGCGATCAACAGGACGCAACCGGCCAAACCAAAGGTGAGCCAGGAGACCCGGCGGTCGATCGCGCCGGTCGCGGATTGATGCAGCGGCACCAGCCGCAGGCCGATGCCGGCATTATTCGCCGGAAACTGCCGGGCCAGCCGTGCGGCGATGCCGTCCATTTCCGTTTGGGCCGCTTCGATCGCGACACCCGGCTTGAGCCGCGCGATCACGTTGAGCCAGTTGGTGCCGCGGTCCTCCCGCCAGTCGTCGAGGAGCTTGATCGGGCGCCAGACGTCGACCCGGCCCCAGAACAGCGGGTAGGCGAAGCTCGCCGGCATCACGCCAATCACGGTGATATTTTCGCCGTCCAGCCGCAGGGTGTGTCCGATGATCTGCAGGTCGCCGGCAAAACGCTGCTGCCAGCAGTCGTAACTGAGCACCGCCACTCGGTCCTTCCCCGGTTGCTGCTCTTCGCTGGTGAAGCTCCGGCCGAGCATCGGTTGCACGCCGAGCGTGGCGAAGAGCCCGGCCGAGACGGTGGCGCCGGGAAGCTGCTCGGCGGGCTGGCCCGGCTCAGCCAGGCTGTAGCTCCAGAGACAATAGGCGGCCGCCGAGGCCAGCGTCCCGGACTGGGACTGCGTGTCGCGAAAGTTGGGCAGCGAATGCGGCCAGGCCTGGGACTGCGGCGAGGTGCGGAAGATCCGCACCAGCTGCCAGGGCGCGGGGCGCAGCAGCAGGGTGCGGACGACGCCAAACATCGCCGTGTTCACCCCGATGCCCAGGGCCAGTGTGACGAGCGCGACCGCCGTATAGCCCGGGGATTTCAGGAGCGAACGGAGGGCGAATCGAAGATCGGAGAGCATGGGGCTGGTGGAAGTTGTCAGCTTGAAGCGATCAGCTTGAAGTCGGTGGCAGCCTTCGGGTTTGGGTTGAGGTGGGGCTCTGAATTTGGACTTCCGACCTCAACGCCGACTTTAACTTCAATTTAGACCTTACCCGTTAAACCTTAAACTCTTCCTCTCGCCCGCAGCGCTACTCCGCCCGCAGCGCGATCATCGGGTCGACCCGGGTCGCCCGGCGGGCGGGCACGTACGTGGCGATGAAGGCGACGACCGTGAGCAGCAGGGTCACGGCGGCGTAGGTCGGGGGATCGGTGGGGCTGACTTCGAACAGGACAGTCCGGATGGCGTCACCGCCGATCCAGCCGGCGAGCAGGGATAATCCCAGTCCCAGTCCGAGTCCGATGAGCAGCTGGATCGCGCCCTGGCGGAGCACCATCTGGAGAATGCGGTCCTGATTCGCGCCGAGGGCCATGCGGACCCCGAATTCCTGGGTACGCTGGTTGACCGAGAACGACATCACGCCATAGAGGCCGACCGACGCCAGCACGATCGCAACGGCGCCGAAGGAGGAGAACATCGTCGCGATGATGCGAATCTGGGCAAGAAAAGTGGCCTGGTTCTCCTTGGGCGTGCCGACGAAATACAGGGGCAGGTTGGGATCGACCTTTTTCACCTCGCGCTGCAGGGCGGGCGCCACGGAATCCGGCGGCACCGGGCCGCGCGGCCGGACGACGACCGTGGCGAACTGCTGGGAGAAGGGCGTCGCGGTGGCGGGGCCAAAAACCGAGGAGAAGTAGGGCACGTAGAACCCGGTGTCGTCCACCGCGGGAATGTTGAACGGTGCCTGCATCCGCACGTTGGACGTGACCCCGACGATGGTGCGCCAGGGGCCGAAGAGCCGGCCGTTGTTG
>JBAZMN010000162.1:0-5270 GCA_041649735.1 Opitutaceae bacterium
CCTCCAGTATCACAACAACCGGAATGGCGACAATCTCGGCCGCCGCGATGACCTTGTCTCGCCGCGCGCAGGGCTTATCTTCAAGCCTGTCACGACCGTTGCCCTTTATAGCAGCTCCAGCGTCTCCTACCTGCCGAGTTCGGGCGATCAGTTCTCCTCACTCACGACCATCACGCAACAAGTCAAGCCGGAGAAGTTCTCCAACTATGAACTCGGCGCGAAATGGGATCTTCGGGACGACATCGCCCTCACCATCACCCTTTATCGGTTGGACCGCACCAACACGCGCGCGACCGATCCCAACGATCCCGCGCGGATCGTGCAGACCGGCAGCCAGCGCACAAATGGATTCGAGCTCGGCTTGAACGGTCGGATCACGCCGGCGTGGACGGCGACAGTCGGCTACGCTTACCAGGACGCGTTCATCAGCAGCGCGACCACCGCTGCGCGCGCCGGCGCCATCGTCGCCCAAGTGCCGCGGCACAGCTGCTCGCTCTGGAACAGATACCGGCTCCTGCCTGCACTGAGCGTCGGTGTGGGCCTCGTTTATCGCTCCACCATGTTTGCGGCAATCGACGATACCGTCTTGTTGCCCGGCTATACCGCGGTGGACGCCGCTGTTTATTATACGATCAACGACCACTGGCGCCTTCAGGCAAATGTTGAAAACCTCTTCGACAAAAAATACTACGCCAATGCGGACAATAACACCAACATCTCCCCGGGATCGCCTTTCGCCATCCGCGGGAGCATGATGATCCGGTTCTAACGCGTTTGTTTTTTGAGAGACACAGCGAAGATAGTCGCGACAGTTCCTTCTCCGGGCAAGAGATCGGCCGACTGCACGACTTTATCCCAGGTTGCCTTTTTGCGTGCGTTGCACCCTTTTCCTAACAATTCTCTGCCGTCATCGCCATGTCACTTTCTCCCGAGCAAAAACAAACCGTGGCCACCTGGGTGGCCGCGGGCGACGGCCTGGCCGTCGTTCAGAAAAAGATTTTAGAACAGTTCAAAGTGTCCATGACCTACATGGACGTCCGCTTCCTCGTGGACGATCTCGGACTGGAGCTGAAAAACGCGCCCCTCCCGCCATTGGACCCGAGCACGGATCTGGGCAAGACACGCCCCGCCGCGCCGGCTCCGGCCGACAAGAAGGGCGGTCTGCTGGACAAACTCAAGAAGGCGGTCGGTGCGGGCAGCGACGATGAAGTAACCGCCGGGACCACGGACGAAGATGAGCCCGCTCTCGCGCCGGAACCTCCCGATGATCTGGACGCCGGATCCCCGGCGGGCAAGGGCAGCGTGAAGGTCGATCTTGACCGGGTCGTGCGTCCCGGGACGGTGGTGAGCGGCACCGTGACCTTCAGCGACGGCACCAGCGGCAAGTGGGCCATGGATCAATATGGCCGGCTTCTGCTCGAAACGGGCAAGAAAGGCTACCAGCCTTCCGCCGCCGATGTGCAGGTCTTCCAGCGCGAGCTCAGCCGCCAGCTGCAGCGGCAGGGATATTGATCAGTGCCACGGCGGGATCTCGCGGCCCGCCGCGCCTCCGCCTGCCGGAGAGTGCCGCCGCCGGCTATGGCATCCGGCCGTTGCCATTATGCGGCGGAAAAGGCTGACGGGACAGTTTGATGCCCGCAGCCTCCTGGGCCAGGCCGACCAGTTCCTCGATGAGCACGGTCGGATCCTCCTCATAGCGCAGCTTGAGTGAATTCTCGAGCAGGCGCTGATGGGCGGAGCGATCGATCATCCAACCATCGATGAGGTCCCGGAACTGCGCGGCGTTTTGCACGAGCTCCGCCGCCCCGCCGTTGCGGAAGAATTTCACCGTTAACCGCTCCTGGGGCATGATGCCGCCAATCGCGTTGAAAATGATCGGGCACTTGAAGTGCAGCGCCTTGGCACACGTGGTGGTGCCGCCACGGGTGACGACAACATCACTGACCTGCAAAAGCAGGTGCATGATGTCCGAATAGCTGTCGATGAAACAGGAAAACTCGGGGTGCTGGGTGCGCCAGTGGACGAGTTCGTTGTAGATCTGGTGGTTGCGGCCGCAGACGACAATGGCCTGCACCTTGTCCGCGTGGCGGATCAGCGCGGGGAGCAATTCGCGGTGGTTGTTGGCCCCGTTGGCGCCCGTGGCGAGAAAAACCGTAAAGAGATCCGGCTTGAGTCCGAGTTGCTTCGTGCGATAGCGCCGCTGTTCCCCGGGCGCCAGGACCTCGAGATAGGTGCGGGGTTGCATGAGGTAGCCGCGCACCCGCGCCTTGGCGGGAGGCAGACCCAGCTTGATCGCGTAGTCACTTGCGGTGGACGTGCGGGAGAAGTAGCGATCCACCGTGGGCTCGACCCAATTCCAGCTGTAGCCCCAGCCGCCGGAGAATTCACCGCAATACGTGGCGCAACGCACGTTGGCCGGCCCGAGCATCTTGCGGGCAAGCTGGAAATAGCCGCGGTTGAGGCAGTCGTGCACACTAAAGACCAGGTGCGGCCGGTACTCCTGCAGCACCCGCTCGTAATAGAGGCGCCCGAAGGTCACGGTGCGGCGGTTGAGCAGGCTGAGACCCTCGACGATCGTGTAGAACACCTTGTGCATCCACGGCGACCGGCGCTGGATCCAATTGTAGAAGTTCACACCGCCGCGGTAGAATCCGGAGGATTCCTCGAGCATCTGTTCGATCTGCACGTCGACGTCGTGTCGGTACAGCTGGAAGCACCACTCGGCGAAGGCCTGCGCCCGCGTATCGTGACCGCCGCCCGTGCTGGAGGTCAGCACCAATATGCGAACCTTGGACACGTCAGGAAGAACCGAAGTAGCGGGCCATGACCGCCCGGCGCAGATTCGCCGGCGCGAACCGCGCCAACCATGGCGCCAGGTGGGCCTGGAAAAAACTCCCCGAGCGCACGGTGCCGCTCCGCCCGCGGATCAGCGCGCGTCGCAGGTCGGCGGCGGCGCGCTCCGGCGGCGGCGCGCTCCGGAGATTGGCCTCGAGCGCGGACCAGACGCGCTGCAATCGCGGCGTGGGCGCTGAGCCGGCGGCAGCGAGGGAGTCTGAAGTACGGTGCATGGCGTGGTTGAAATCGGTACGGTAGTCGCCCGGACGAAAATCGACGACAATGATGCCCGTGCCCGAGACTTCAATCATCAAGCTTTCGGACAGCGCGGACAATCCGGCCTTGGCTGCGTTATAGCCGCTCATAAAAGGCAGCGGAAATTCCACCGCCAGTGAAGAAACGTTGACCAGGGCCCCGCGGTTACGCTCCCGCATGCCGCGCAAGGCAAGATGAGTAAGATGCATGGTCTGCCCGAGCATCGCCTCGACCTGCCGCTGCCAGCCGGAAAACGTCTGCTCCGCAAAAGCCCCGAACAAGCCGTAGCCGGCGTTGTTAATGACCAGATCCAGCCGGCCGGCCGCCGCCGTGGCGGCCTGAAAAGCGCGTTCGATCGAGGCCGCATCCGCCAGCTCGAGCGCCAGAGGGGTGAAACCGGGACGCACCGGCAACCGGGCCGGATCGCGCGCCGTCCCCCAGACGCGCACGCCCTCCGCCAGCAACATGTCGCTGAAGGCCCGGCCCAGGCCGGTGCTGGCGCCGGTCACCAAGGCCGTGGAATAACGCTCAGCGAGGATGCTCACGCCTTGCGCAGCACGAGGCAGACATTGGCGCCGCCGAATCCGCTGCTGTTGTTCAGCACGACCTGCGCCGGTTGGGGCAGCGTCGCGCGGATGATGTTGAGGCCGTCGCACGCCGGATCGAGATTCACGATGTGCGCCGAGCCGGGAATGAAACCCTCCCGGAGGGCGATCGCGCAGAAAGCGGTCTCCATTGCGCCGGCCAGCGAAAGGCCGTGGCCGGTGAGCGCCTTGGTGCTGCTCACGGCCGGGCGGGTGGCCCCGTTGTGGAAAACCGCCTTGAGCGCCCGGGCCTCGGAGACATCCCCGATGGGGGTCGAGGTGGCATGGGCGTTCACATAATCGACGGCCTCGGGATCAACGTTGGCGCGCCGGAGGGCGTTTTCCATGGCGGTGCGCAGGCCTTCGCCGTCCGGGTGCGAGATGGCGACATTGTATCCATCGGAAGCCTGGCCCCAGCCGGCGATTTCGCCATAGATCCGGGCGCCCCGCCGCTCGACTTCCTCCTCGCTCTCAAGCACGAGCACGGTCGCCCCCCCCGTGCCGACAAATCCATCGCGGCCAACGTCGAAGGGGCGGGAGGCCAGATCGGGATTGGCCTGCTGCGAGAGCGCGCGCATGCCGGCAAACGGCAGGATGCTCTCCACATTGCCGTCCTCGGCGCCGACGACGAACATGCGTTTCTGCCGGTTGAGCGCGATCTCGTCGTAAGCAAAGCCCGCGGCATGCGACGACGACGCACAGGCCGAGGCAAAGCCCGTGGAAGCCCCCTTGATCTTGAAATGGGCGACCAGGTTGAAATTCACCGTCCCCGCAATCGACGCCACAATCCCCAGCGGCGAGCAGCGCATGACGCCGAGGGTGTTCATGCGGTGCAGGTAATAGCCAAGCAGATGCGGCGAACCGCCCGAGGCCGCATAAAGGCCGGTGTCGTCGTTGGAGACGTCGGCCGCGGTCAACTTCGCATCGGCGATGGCGTCGAGCATGGCGCAATACGTGTAGAGCCCGTGCGGGGCCATCCCGCGCAGGATCTCCCGCTTGATGGAAAAACGGCTCGGATAAACCCAATCCTCGCAGTCATAGGAATTGGCGTCGTACCCCTTGATCGTGCCGACCACCTTGACCGGAACCTCCGGCTTCTGGAAAGGCGGGTAGATTTCAAAACCATGCCGCAAATCCCGGAGGTTTTGCGACACCGTGGGAATATCGTTGCCGATGCTGGTGACCAACCCGATTCCAGTGATGTAGACTTTCCTCATGGGCGGACAGGGCTGAACGAACAGGCTCAGGTGCTCGTCGTTCCAATCAAACCGGTAAAACCGAAATGAATGCAGGCCGGCCGTAACCCGGCAACACCAATGTCGCCGGACGGACGGACGATCCGGACAACCCGGGCGGAGGACGGCAGCGCCGGTTCAGGCGTTGATCGCCGTGGGCAGCGACACCGGCTCGCCGTTGACTGCGGCTTGTCCCGCGGGTTCGACGGCGGCTTCCTCGGCATAGCCGAAGGTTAGCGTGATTTCCTCGGCAATGGCCGCCTTGTCCTGCCCCACGCGGATGATGCCCTCAAAAGTAGCCAGCGGGGCTTTCAACCGCTTGGGCTTGATCGACAGGCTGAGCACATCGCCCGGCTTGCAC
>JBAZMN010000163.1:0-5238 GCA_041649735.1 Opitutaceae bacterium
GTCGCCGCCTACCGGATCGACACCTCCCGGCATCACTCCCCGGCGTCCGGGAAAAACAGTGTGTTGCGGCGCTGGGAGTCGTACCGCCTCGGCGCCTTCGTTTGCTTCAACACCAATCAGTTCACCGGGGAAGAATTCTGCAAGACGCGGGATCCGAAGGTGTACAATCCTCCGCAGCTTGATGTCGCGGGATGGGTGGCGGCATTCAAGGAGGCGGGGATGAAGTATGCCGTGCTCACGACGCGTCATACCTCGGGCTTCCTGCTCTGGGACAGCGCCACCACCGATTTTGACGTGGCCGCCAGCGGCAACCCCACCGACGTCTGCCGGGAGTTCGTCCGGGAGTGCCGCCGGCAGGGAATTGCCCCGGCCTTCTACTACTGCCTCTGGGGCGGGAAGGACTGGATGCCCAATCCCAACGCGCGGGAGGTCATCCTGGCCCAGTTCTACGAGCTGGCCACCCGCTACGGCGAGATCCCCTATTTCTGGATCGACATGAAGTGTTGGGGTCCGGCCAACCTCAGCACGCAAGAAATCTACGATCTGCTGAAAAGCCTTCAGCCTGATTGCGTCGTCGAGTTCAACCAGCATCTCCAGGACGGCACCAGGATCGCCTACTTTCCCACGGACGTCGTGGACGGCGAGCTGACCCCGCCGCCGGCCGCCGGGCACGACCCGCTCCGCCGCGTGGGCGACCAGACCTACTACCTGCCGTTCGACTATTGTCTTGTCTCCCAGGGTCGGGCCGGTGGCTACGAATATGATCCGCTGGGTCCCTCCTGCTGGTTCACCTACGGTGAGAGGAGGAGCTTCCCGGCCAGCCATCCTTTTCCGGCCGAAGCCGTCGCCAGGCAGATCCGACTGGGTTGGAATCGGGGGGCGGCGAATGTGCTCCTGGCCACGGCGCCCGACGACACCGGTCGCATGCGCCCCGAGGACGTTGACCAGCTGCGCCAGCTCGGCAAAATCCTGCGGGCGGCGGAGCAATCCCCGGCGGATACCCAAAGCGCCCACTAAGAGCTCATTGAAAAACCGGTCATTGCGAGAAGCGACGAAGCAATCTATCTGAATTCCGGCTGGATCGCCATCCTCCTCCGCCCAAGGGCTACGGAGGACAGGCTGCCCGGCTGCGCCGGGCTCGCGATGACAAGACAGGTTTTGCAATGGACTCTAAACGCGCGACTCCATCACGACCCGCGGCCCGGCCATGAAACAACGAGCCCACCCCCATGCCTAAACACCTACTCTTCAAACGGCTGATCTGGTCGTCGCTGCTGCTCCTCCTCGGTGCCGCGGGCCACCTGCCCGCCCAGGAATCTACTCCGCCGGCCCGGTTGAAACGGGCCGACTGTTTCTTCGGGATCCATTTTGATTTTCACGCCGGGGAGGACTGTACCCGGATCGGAGAAAATTTCTCGGAAGCGGACATCGAATCCCTCCTGACGGAGGTGAAGCCCGACTTCATCCAGGTGGATTGCAAGGGGCATCCGGGCTACTCCAGTTATCCGACCAAGGTGGGCAATCCTGCGCCCGGTTTTATAAAAGATCCTCTGAAAATCTGGCGGGAATTGACGCGCAAACATGGCGTGGCGCTTTACGTGCACTATTCCGGCGTCTGGGACTACTTCGTCTGCCAGCAGCATCCCGATTGGGCCTGCGTCGGGGCGGACGGCAAAAAATCCACCAAGGCCACCTCCGTCTTCGGCCCTTATGGGGACCGGGTCTTGATCCCCCAGCTTGAGGAGTTGAGCGATGTTTATCACATCGACGGGGCCTGGGTTGATGGCGACTGCTGGGGCGCGGAAATCGACTACAGCAAGGCGGCGCGGGTCGCCTTCCGGAAGGCGACCGGAAAAAGGACCGTGCCAAAATCACCGGAGGCGGCCGGCTTCGCCGACTACCTGGAATTCAACCGCACCGCGTTCAGGAACTACATGGCGCATTACGTGGATGCGATCCATCGCCATCATCCGGATTTCCAAATCACGAGCAACTGGTCCTTCTCGTCAATGATGCCCGAGCCGGTGTCGGAGAACGTGGATTTTTTGTCCGGCGACCTGACCCCCCAGAACAGCGTGAACAGCGCGGCATTCGAGGCCCGTTGCATGGCGCTGCAGGGCAAACCGTGGGACTTGATGTCGTGGGCCTTCACCCTGGATTGGGATCAACCCTCGCTCAGGTCGTACAAAGCACCGGCGCAGTTGGAGCAGGAAGCCGCGGAAGTCATGGCCATGGGCGGCGGGTTCCAGGCCTATTTTACGCAAAACCGGGATGCCTCCATCAACCGCTGGTATCTGCCGCTGATGAAAAGCCTGGCCGGGTTTTGCCGGCCCCGCCAGGCTTACTGCCATCGGGCCGTGCCGGTGCCGCAAATCGGGCTCCTGCATTCCACCTTCGGCTTCAAGGCGGTCAGCCGGCGGGTCTATGGCGCCTGGGAAGGGCAGAATCTGCCCACCCAGGCAATCCTCACCGCCCTGCTCGATGGCCAGAACTGTGTGGAGATTGTCCGGGAATATACCCTGAAAAACAATCTGTCGCGTTATCCCCTGATCATCGTTCCGGAGTGGGAATTCCTTGCGAAGGACTTCTGTCATGAACTGACCCAATATGTTGTCGACGGCGGCAACCTGCTGGTCATCGGCGCCAAGGCGGTGAAAAATTTCGAACACGACCTGGGGGCGACCCTGCTGAGTCCCTGCCCAAAAGGGGATTTGATCCTGGTGGACGGAGAGCAGCACTCCGGGATTATTTCCCCCTTCCAACCGGCGGCCTTGAAGGCGGGAACCGAGGGATTCGGCTCCGTCAACGCGTCCATCGACTATCCGACCGCCGCGGCGGCCGGCCTGCTGCCGGCCGGCGCAAAAAAATCCATCCCGGGCAAGGTGACCTTGGATTTCCCGGCTGCGACCATTGCCCAACTGGGGCGCGGGAAGATCGCCGGTGTCTATGTCGATCTCGGCGCCAATTATGAAAACTTCCGGACGTCCGGCATGCGGGATTTCCTCAATGCCATCGTCCGACAGATGCTCCCGGAGCCTCTGGTGCAGGTCGATGGTTCGCACCTCGTCCATGTGACCGTGAATCGCCTGAACGGGAAACTGATGGTCAACCTGATCAACACCGCCGGGAAGCATGAGACCAAAAAGATCTACAACTACGATGAGGTGCCCCCGCTCAACCACCTGGCGGTGACGATCCGGCTGCCGGCCAAACCGCGGGCGATCGTACAGCAACCGGAGGGCGTGGACCTGCCCTTCACCTATCAAGATGGGGCGGCCAGCGTCCAGCTGCCGCAGCTGGCGATCCACGCCATCCTGGAGGTGCAGGAGTAGCCGCCCCGGCCAGGCCGCTGCAATATGCCAGCGTGAGCAAAGGCCTGGCGTCCCGCTGGCACCCAATCTCTTCGCCGCACAGTTCACGGCCGCCGGATACCGCGCTGACCGGATCATCGGAACGCAGTAACATCTCCAGGGGAAAAATAAGCCCCATTGCTGACAGCGGGCGAGATGAGCTCCTATTCCTCGCGGATCGGGTCGGGCCAGGCCGCCAGCTCAATTGCTTTGCCTGTTTTGTCCGTCGCATTTCTGCAGATCGCCGCGACTGATCCATGCAGCGCGGCCTCCTGGAAGGCCTGCACCTGTTCCGTCCATCTCATTTCCAGTATTATCCATTCAAACAATCCGACAAACAGAGGATAGTACCAACTGGTTTTCGCCTTCATTTTGGTGTTTGCCCAATACTGAACCCTGCACCAGCCAACGAATTAAGCAGCGGCGCAACGTCACCCTTCGCGTCGATTCTTTACCGAATCAAGGATCCTGCCGAATCCAGATTGTCGCGGACATGCGCGGAGAAGATTGATCTTCAAGCGATCACCAGGGGCCAACCTTCTATCACCATGAACCAAATCCCCACTACCCCGCCCAGAGGCCAGTGTTGGCTTCGTTTTCTCCTCGGCACCTGTCTTGTTGGCGGCCTGCTGGCCGGTGCGCGCCCGGCTTGGGCGGAAGAGCCGGTGCTCTGTCGCGTAGTCCAACAGGACAAACAGGTGCAGCTTGAGTCGCCGTTTTTTGAGTTTTGCCTGGACACCTCGGCCGGCCTGCGGGCCAAGTCGTGGACCAACCGTCTGACCGGCCGAAAGCTCTCGCTGGGCGACGGGCCGGAGCTCGAGTTCGACCTCGGGCTGCCCGATCATCCCCTGCAGACACCGTCGCTGAAGATCGCCACAGTGCAGGTCAAGAGCGAGGGGCAAACCGGCGAAGTCGTCATCGGATTGACCTCCGAGGCGCCGGCGCTGACGGCCACCGTGACCTATCGCTGGGCTGCCGGGCAGCCGGTGCTGCACAAGTTCGTGGAGCTCACCAACCGGAGCGGCGACGAATGGAACCGCCTCCTGAATATCCGTCTGGGCACTTATCGCACCGCCGCCGCGATTGAACAGCCCAAGATGGACAAGCCCCCGCAAAGTTTTCCCCTGTATCTTGACGGCGAATTCTTCCTGACCGTGGCTCATCCGGCCGGATGGGCCACGGGCGGGGACGGGAAGGTCAGCCTCCGGCAGTATCCTGGGATGAAGCTGGCGCCCGGCGGGCGGTTCGAATGCATGGAGACAATCTACGGTGTCGCGGAGGCGGAGACAGCGCGGAAGGCTTTTGTCTCCCTGGTGCGCAGCCGGATGCGGCGGGTGCGGCGCGGGCACGACCAGCCCTACGCAATTTTTGAGCCTTTCGGCGCCAAACCCAATGATCCGAAATACGCCAAGGACCCGCGGCCCACCTACACCGCCTTGTTTGAGGAGAACGAAGCGTTCGTTCTCGATAACATCGCCAAGGTCGCCCAAGGGCAGCGCGAGGATGGATGTCATTTCGATTATTACTCGCTCGACTTCTGGACTGATTATCAGGGCGACCTGAAAGGCCTCGACCCCCGGAATTTTCCCCACGGGTTGACCCCGATCCGCCAGGCGCTCGACCAGCTCGGCACCAAGCTCGGGCTCTGGGTCGACAGCTCCTATGAGCTTTGGTCGATCGGGGGCAACCCCGCCGTGCGCGCGACCCTGAATTACGATCCCAAGGCCGGCCCCGGTGGCATTCTTCCCTCGTTCTGCCGGGCCACCGAGCCCATCCGCTCGATGTACACCGAGGCGTTCCTCTACCATCTCCGGGAGAACGGCGTGCGGCTGCTGAAGTTCGACAACATCGCCACCATCTGCACCAACCCGAACCATGCGCACCTGCC
>JBAZMN010000164.1:0-5225 GCA_041649735.1 Opitutaceae bacterium
AACCTCCTTGCGGTTGAACTGATAATGGCCGCTGGTGGGCGTATCGAGGCAGCCGAGCATGTTCATCAAGGTCGACTTGCCGCTGCCGGACGGGCCCATGATCGCAAGATATTCGTTGCGGTGGACGTTAAGAGCGACCCCCCGGAGGGCGTGAACGGTCTCCTCGCCCATATGATACAGCTTGGTGACACCCTCAATTTCAATCACCAGCGCGCCCGGCGGACGGAGGACGCGGGGCGGAGGGGCGGAGGGGGCGGGTGAGGAAATCATGGTGGGGAGGAGACGCCGGAATGGCCCGAAAGGGAACACGCGACGAGGGCGTCGCGTCTCCAAGAAAGGGCCGGCTCAGCCTTGGTCATCCTTCTTCGGCTTCTCGACGACGATCTTGGACCCGTCCTTGAGGTTGCGGCTGATGGCGGCATAGCTGCCCGACACCACTTCCTCCCCGTCCTTCACGCCGCTTTTGATTTCGATGTAGGTGTTGTCGGCGATGCCGGTTTCCACTTGCCGCAGTTTCACGCCATCGCCCTGCCGGACGAAGACGACCCGCTGGAGCGTCTCCCGGCTGCGCCGGGCCTCCTCGCGCTCCTTGACCAATTCCAGGTCGTTCCCCGTGCGCTCCTTGGCTTCCTTGGCTCGCTGTTGCTGGAGCTCCTCCGCGGTCTTCCCGCCCTCGGCCCGGACGGTGACGCTCTGGATCGGCACCGAAACCACATGGCTGACGGTTTCGGTGGCGATGTCGACCGTGGCGCTCATGCCGGGCCGGAGCTGGGATTCACGATCATCGATGCGGATGCGCACCAGGAAATTGGTCACCTCGTCGGAGGCGGACGCGGCGAGCGCCGCCTGGTTGGTGCCGGCGCCCGTGGCGCCCGTGGTGAGGGCGGAGCTGCTGATCTCGCTGACCCGGCCGGAGAATTTCCGCCCGGGGAACGCATCGATGGCGACCGCCGCGTGATCGCCGACCTTCACGTTGATGATGTCGTTCTCGTTCACCTTCACCCGCACCTCCATGCTGTTGAGGTCGGCGATGCGCATGATTTCGGTGCCGGCGAACTGCCCGGTGCCGACAACCCGCTCGCCCACCTCGTTGTTCAGCACGCTGATGGTCCCGTCCATCGGCGCGTAAATCGTGGTCTTGCCCAACTGGTCGCGATACTGGCTGAGGGCGCCCTCCGTCTGGCGGATCAGGGCGAGCGACGCCTCAAAATTGGCCCGGGCGACCTCCAGTCCGGTTTTGGCGACCATGTAATCGGCATCCGAGATGAGCTTCTTCCGGTAAAGATCGTCGGCCCGGCGGAAATCCTGGTCGGCCTTTTCGAGATTGGCCTTGTTGAGGAGGCTCGAAGCCCTGGCCGAGGCCAGCGCGGCCTCCTGCTGGTCGACGAGGGCGACATAGAAGTCGGGCTTGATGCGCACAATGACATCGCCCTTCCGGACGTTCTGCCCCTCCTTGAACGGCAGGGCAATGAGCTCGCCGGCGACCTCCGGCGAAATCGCGACTTCGACCTCCGGCTGCACCTTGCCGGTCGCGGTGACCAGGTGCGTAATGTCCCGGACGGCCGCCTTCTCCACCGTGACCGGGATCGGCTTGATCTTGCGGCGGCTCACCATCACCGCGCCGACCACCAGGCCGATGACGAGCACGACCCCGAGAATGAGCCACCATTTGCGGCGCGATTTTTTCCGGACCGGAACGGCCGGCGCGATGGACCCGGCGGCAGAAGTTGAAACGGCAGGTGTGGACATGATTGGGTGTATCCGGGAAGCAGGTAGATTTGACGGAACCGGAGGTTCAAGGCAAGCGAGGCGGGGCCTCACGTACAACATTCGTCAAATTGCAAAATAGGTTTCAGGCATGGTGGAAACGCGGGACTGGACTTCCATGACACGCCGGCGGCCCTCCGGGTTGCAACGATTTAGGATGAGCGGACGCGGAGAGGGACGAATGGCGCGCTCACCGGCGGCGGCCCTCCCGCGGGCGGCCAGCCCCGCCGTTGCGGCGGGGCCAGAAACCCCTTGCCTCGCCGGACCCGCGGGACATTGCATCATCCCCTCCGATGAGCATGCGGTTTTGCATCCTTGGCAGCGGCAGTGAAGGCAATTGCGCCCTGCTGCAAACCGGGCATGCCCGCATCCTGGTCGATGCCGGTTTCTCGGCCCGGCGGATCACCCAGCTGCTGGCCGGCGTCGGTGAATCGCTGGACCGCATCGACGCCGTTTTTCTCACCCACGAGCACGGCGACCATGCCGCCGGCATCAGCGGATTGTCGCGCCATCCGCACATCCAAATCTTTGCCAACCACGCCACCGCCCGCGCCGTGCAGGCCGGGTTGAAACACCGTCCGGCCTGGCAGTTTTTCGAGACCGGAGCGCGCTTCCGGTTTCGTGACCTCGAAGTCGAAAGCTTTTCCGTGCCCCACGACGCACACGACCCCGTGGCGTTTCTCTTTACGCACGGCACGGACGATCTCTTCTCGCCGGTGCGCCGGCTGGCCTGGCTCACCGACCTCGGTCATGCCCCGCAGCACATCAAGGAACGCATCCGGGAGGCCGATGTGCTGGTGGTCGAGGCCAACTACTGTCCCCGGATGCTGCAGGACGACCCGAAACGCCCCTGGTCGGTCAAGCAGCGCATCCGCGGCCGGCACGGGCATCTTTCCAATGAGAGCGCCCGCGAACTCCTCACCTCGGTGACCTCACCGCACTGGCGGCATGTCTTCCTCGCCCACCTCAGTCGCGACTGCAACAGCCCGGCGGCGGTGGAAACTGCCTGTGCCGGCGTCCTCGCGGCGGCCAAGTGCGGCTGCTCCATCGTCGCCCCCGGCACCGGCACGCCGTTTTACGAATTCTAGGGCGGCCGGCCCGCTCCTCAGCCCCCGTCAAAACCCGCCTGGGCCAGTTCCATCCGCAGGGCGGCCAGCGACACCTGCAGATCGAGGAGGAACACCACCAGCGAGGCGATCAACGACGCCATGCACAGGATGAAGCAGAGCGCGGCCGGCAGCGCCGCCTCCACCTGCAGCAACGCGGCGAGGAACAGGAAGATGATCAGCAGGCCGGCCAGCAGGACGCTCGCGGTGGCAAGAATGATCGCGAGACGGATGATCTTTGCCCGCCGGTACAGCACCGCCAGTTGTGCGGACCGATCTTCGCGTTCCCTCCCGGCGGCCGGCATTTCCCGCGCCAGCAGGCGCGAGCGGTCGACCACCCGTCCGAAACGGTTGGTCATCGATAAAAGCAGCAGGCCGACGCCGGAAATGAGGATCACCGGCCCGACCGCCGTCTGGATCACGGGAATGAGCTGTTGGAGGGTGAGTGAGGTCATAGATCGCGACGGCGATCCATCGCTGCCAGACGCCTAGCAGAGCCACCGCGCCTTGTCGTCATCGAAAACCGCGCCCGCCGCCACTTGCATTTCCCTGCGATCACGCTATCAGTTTTTGCCCGACCATCCGACGATGCCCCCGGCCATGAACCTTTCCGCCTCCCGCCTGTTCCGGCACCGTCTGTTTGCCGCCGGCGGCGTGGCCCTGGTCCTGTTGCTGGGTGTGTTGACCGCCAACCCCGAATTGCATGCCTGGCTGCACGGCCACGGGGGTGAAAGCGGCCACGCCTGTGCCGTCACTCTCTACCAGCACGGCGTGGTGGCCGCCACGGTGGAGGTGCTGCTGGCGGTGGCCGCGCTGGTTTTCCTGGCGCAAGCCGCGCCCGCACCGGCGCCACTGCACCTGGGCTGCCCCCGCTACTGGCTCCCTCCGGGACACGCCCCGCCGGCGTGCTGAGTTGATCCCGCTTCGCGACGGATGCCTGCGCGCGTCCGCCGCTTTCCGGTCAGGCCAACGGCGCCGGCCGTGGCCTGGTTCCCTCCAGGTTTATTCAACCCAGCTGTATCATGTCCCATCGTTTTTTGCTGCCTTTCCTCCTCCTCACCGCCACGGCCGTGGCCGCGGACGAGAACCCTTCCGACACCGCCGTGAACCAGACGCCGCTGGCTCTCGATCCGTTCGTGGTCACCGGCGAACTTGACAAGGCCCGCGAAGACATCGTGCCGAGCCTCGGCGCCACCGCCTACCAGATCGACAAGATCCAGATCGATGTCGAGACCGCCGGCGCCAACGCCGGCTTCAACGACGTGCTCCTGCATGTCCCCGGCGTGGCGCAGGATTCCTTCGGCCAGGTCCACCTGCGCGGCGAGCATGCCAACCTCCAGTACCGCATCAACGACGTCCTCCTGCCCGAAGGCATCAGCGGCTTCGGCCAGGAGCTCGACACCCGGTTTGTCCAGACCGTGTCGGTGCTCACGGGCTCGCTGCCCGCGCAATACGGCTACCGCACGGCCGGGATCGTCGACATCCACACCCGGAGCGGGGTGCAGGAGACCGCGGGCGACCTCGCCCTCTATGGGGGGAGCTTCAACTCGCTGCGCGCCAGTGCGGAGACAACCGGTTCGCTGGGCCAGCTCACCACCTACGTCACCGCGAGCGCCTACACCAGCGACCTCGGCATCGAAAATCCCACCGCCAGCCGCGTGCCTCTGCATGATCAGACACGCCAGGACAAGATGTTCGGCTACTTCTCCGACGTCATCGACTCAACCAGCCGCCTCAACGTCATGGTCAGCAGTTCCTTCTCCCGCTTTCAGATTCCGAACAACCCCGGCCAGCCGCCGGCCTTCGTCCTGGATGGCATCGGTGGCTTCGACTCCGCCAATCTCGACGAGAACCAGCGTGAGAACAACGATTACGCCATCCTCGCCTACCAGAAGACCACCGGCAGCTTCAGCGCCCAGCTTTCCGCCTTTGCCCGTTACAGTCTCGTCCAGTTCACCCCGGATCGCGCCGGCGACCTCATTTTCAACGGCGTGGCCAGCGACGTGCACCGGGATCTGGCCGGCGGCGGCCTGGAGGCCAACCTCAAGTGGTCCGCCGGCGTGACCCACACCGTGCGCAGCGGTGTGATCATCACCGCGACCAATGCCGCCACCGGGACGACCACGGCGGTTTTTCCGATCGATGCCGGCGGCGACCAGGCTTCCACCACGCCTTTCGAGATTGCCGACCGCCAGCGCAAGCTCGGCTGGCTTTATGGCGCTTATTTGCAGGATGAATGGAAGCCTCTCTCGGGGCTGACGATCAATTACGGGGTGAGGGCCGATCTCTCCCGCGCCTACCTCACCGAAGGCCAGCTCAGCCCGCGCGTGAACCTCGTCTATCAGCTGACGG
>JBAZMN010000165.1:0-5215 GCA_041649735.1 Opitutaceae bacterium
CGAAACCGGCGGCGGCGCGGGCAGCGACACGGTCATCTCGCCCACGCTGCACCGGGAGTTTTGTCTGCCCTACGACCGGCAGATTCACGATGCCCTGCACCGGTGCGGCCACCGCACCGCCTACCACACCTGCGGCGGCATGATGCACATCCTCGACCTCATAATCGCAAACGGCACCGATGCGTCCGAGACGCTCGCCCCGCCCGGCGTGGGAGGCAACATCACCGAACCGGCCAAAGTCCGCGCGGTTTTCGGCGGCCGGCTCGCGATGATCGGCGGCATGGACCAGTTCAACATCCTGACCAGCGGCACCCGGGAGCAAATCCGGCGGGAAACCCAGCGCCTGTTCGAAGGTTTCGGCCGGGACGGCGGCTACATCTGCTCGGCGTCGGATCACTTCTTCGAGACGCCGGTGGACAACCTGAAGGCGTTCGCTGCGGCGGCGCGGGAATGCAGGTATTGAACCCCTGACAGATCGGCAGATGAAAGCATTGAACAGCCTCTTTCGCACCAAGGATGGACGCAGCTTCGGCCGCACCTTTTTACTGGTCGGCGCCTTGTTCCTGCTTTCGGGCGTGTGCAACAGCATGCTCGACACCCTGAACCGGCATTTTCAAAATTCCTTCGCGATCAACAAAACGAAGTCGGCGTTGGTCCAGAATGCCTTTTATCTGGGGTACTTCCTGATGGCGTTGCCCGCCGGAAAACTGGCCCGCCGTTTTGGCTACAAGGGGGGCCTCATGATCGGGCTCGCCGTGATCATGCTGGGGGCATTCTGGTTTATTCCGGCGACCCGCATCGGGACCTTTGGGGCGTTTTTGACCGGATTGTTCATCCTCGCCGTCGGCTTCACCTGTATGGAGACGATTGCGAATCCGTATGCAACGGTGCTCGGTCCGCCCGAATCCGGTGCCGCGCGCATCAATCTGGCCCAAAGCTGCAATGGCGTCGGGTGGATGATCGGCCCGGCCCTGGCCAGTTGCTTCATTTTCTCCTCCACGAGCGAGGTCAACAAGAGCAATGACACGCTCTACATTCCCTACCTGCTGCTCGGCCTCTGCGCCGCCGTCATGTTGGTGGTCGTCGCGTTTTCCCGGGTGCCGGATTTGCATGCCGAGGACGAGCGCACGGCTGCCGCCACGAGCGCAGCGCCTTTGCCACCCCTCTGGAAACGCTGGCATTTCACCTGCTCGATTGTCGCCCAGTTCTGCTACGTGGCCGCGCAGACCGGCATCTTCAGCTATTTTATCAACTACATCGCCACTGAAACCCCGCCGCTCGCCGCCGGCGTGGCGTCACGGTTGCCAGAGCACATGGTGGGCTTGCAGGATGGCGTTCATCACCTCACCGATCGGGGTGCCGCCACCTTGTTGTCGGTGGTGGCCTTCGGGCTGTTCCTGCTCGGGCGCATCACCGGCAGCATGGCGTTGCGTGTGTGCAAACCGCATCGGATGCTCGCCCTCTACTCGGCGGCCAACGCCGGCCTGATGCTCTGCGTCGTGCTGCAGCTGGGCTGGACCTCGGTCGGCGCGCTGTTCCTGAGTTTCTTCCTGATGTCCATCTCGTACCCGACGATTTTCGCGCTCGGCATCTACCGGTTGGGCGAGCAGACGAAGCAGGCTTCCTCGTTTCTGGTCATGGCCATCCTGGGCGGAGCCTTCATGCCCATGTTCATGGGCTGGCTGGCAGACCGCGGCGGCATGCGCGTGGGCTTCTTCATGCCGTTGGTGATGTTTGGGGTTGTCGCCACCTATGCTGCGGTGTGGCCCAAATTGGAGGCACGAAGCCAGGCATAGTTCCGCTGCGGTGGTGACCCCCAACGGCGCCTTTACCCCTGGCCCATCGTGCGGGCCTTTTCCAGGATGGCCGGCCTCCCGGTTCGCGTGAGCGTTTGCGGCGCCTGCATCCGCGCGGAGGCGGACGAAGCGCATGACGCGAAAGGCTTGCGCCTCGCCCGACTGACTTGTAGCGCTTTCCGGGCGTTCCGCCTCCTCAGAGAGGTTCCGGAATCGGATGATGCGCAACTTTAACCCCAACCAGTTCCATGCAAACCCATGCCCTTAACCCAGCTCGAACCGTCCCGCAGACTTCGTTGGTCCGCACCGCGTGGAGTCTGGCATTGGCCGGCGGCCTCGCTGGCGCGGCTGCAGCGAGCTTCGGCGCCGGTGTGCCGGTCGACATCCCGGGCACGCCCATGTGCGTGACGGTTGGCGGGATCGACCACAACGACAAGCAGGCCGACGAAAAACTCGAAGTGCTCCGTAGCGAGGGCTTCACCAGCATCATGATGTACGTCTTCTGGAACAAGGTGGAGAAGACACCAGGGGTGATGGACTGGTCCGAATACGACGCTGACCTGGCGCTCTACCAGAAACACGGTTTCAAAATCATGGCGTGTGTGTTTCTCGGGCAGTGGTACCTGACGCCCGAGTTCGTGCTCAAGGACCCGAAGATCGTGAGGCTGCGCTGCCTTGAACACGACCGGGACTCGGCGCTCCCCTCCATCTGGTGCCCGCGCATGCTTGACGACTACTTCCCCACGTTCTTCCAGAAGTTCGCGGAACATTTTCTCCCCACGGGTGCCATTGAGTCGCTCGACATCGGTGTTTCCGGCGACTACGGCGAGTCGATTTACTCCGTCTTGGGGAACTGGCCGGGCGAATATCACTCGCACCCGGGGTACTGGTGCGGCGACGCGCTCGCCGTTGCGGACTTCCGGAACCACGTGCAGCAGCTCTATCCGGGCGGGATCGGCGACTTAAACAAGGCGTGGCACTCCAGCTACGGTTCCTTCGACGAGGTGAAGCCCTTCCTGCCGCTGGCCGCGCCCTCGGAGAGAGCCTGGCAGGAATTCCTGCATTGGTATCGTGGAGCGATGAATGATTTCACCGACTCCTACCTGAAGATGGTGCGCGAGATCTTTCCGAAGACAGACATTTACCTGGCCACGGGAGGGGACATGGATCCAAGGCATGGATCGGATTTCAGCGCCCAGGCGAAGATCGCGGCCCGGTACGGCGCAGGCGTGCGAATCACCAATGAGGCGAGCGCCTTCCCGATGAACGTGAGGCTGACCCGAATGGTCGATTCGCCCTGCCGACTCTATGGCGCCTATCTGAGCCATGAGCCGGCAGCCACCGTGACCGCAGCCGGAGATCTGGGCCGGCTATTTAATGCCGTGACCTCGGGATGCCGGCAGCTGTTTGCGTACAACAGTCCGGAGTTCGTCGCAGAACAAGGGGGGCGGCTTTCACCCGGAGCGGGAGGGAAGTTCTACATCAAATACAAGGATCTCCTGCGGACGGTGGTTCCGACCGTGGATGTGGCCTTGTATTACCCCACGTCCCCGCGGTTCCAGACCCAGCTGGACCGGGACAACTTCAGCGACCTTTGCTCAGCCGTCCGCCGGTCCGTGGATTACGATTTCGTGGACGACCGAATGATCGAGGACGGCGCGCTGCGCGGGAAGACGGCGCTGATTGTCGCGAGCGTCTCGGTGATGGACGCCGCGACGATCGAGCGGATCGCGGAGTGGGTGCGTGGCGGCGGCGGCGTCTTCCTCCTGGATTCGCATGCGACCGACTGGGACGGCCGCAGCGAGGCGTTCGACGACCTTGCCGGCCTTTCGCCGCAATCCGACGAGATCACTGGCATCAGCATGATGCACGTTGACAATCCCAAGGCGCTGCCGTCGATCGCGACGATGCCGGACGTCTATGTGCAAGTTGGCTATACCAACATCCAGGCGAGTTGCGAGCCGCTGCTGGCCATGGAATACACCGCGAAAGCGAAGGTGGCGTGGCGCCACCCGGTGGGCGCAGGCCAGGTCTTCGCCTACTTTGGCCCCATGGATCTCAGACAACGCGAGGAGGAGTGGAGGGTGGCCAGGAACGTCCCCATGCACTTCGTCGAGGACAGTCTGGCCTCGTGTGCCTCCGGAGGTATGATCAAGCGCCAGCCGCCGACGCTCAACCTCGGGGTACCGGACGTCTACGAGGTGGAGGCTGGCGGAAATCTTTGGATTCTGAACATGGCGAACGAGGCCCGCACGATCGAGAAGGGAGGCGAGCGGGTGCAACTGCCGCCTCTTTCGATCGTCAGGCGCTGAACTGGGCGTCCGCCTGGGTTTTAGGGGGGCCGGCCCCGGCGTCCGCCTGCGAACCCGCCCGGGCCGAACGTCAGGCCTACCCCATCGTGCGGGCCTTTTCGAGGATCGCCGGCCGGGCCTCCTCCATCATGTCCTTCACGTCGGCGTAGCACAGGGTGCGCTGCTCAAAGGTGCGTTTCTGCAGCATGCCCAGAAACCGCTGCTCAAACTCGCGGAAGTACGAGCCGTAGAGGTGATAGCTGTCCACCATGTGCACGTAGCGGCCGATCTGGACGGCCCGACCGCTCAGCTCCGAGATCCGGGCGGCGATGCGCTGCTGTAACTGCACCAGGGCGAAAATGTTCATGAACGCCGCCTTGTAGGCGTCGTTGGAACGGAACCGCACATCCATGCTGAGGACGGGTTGGCCCGCCTCCTCCAGGATCCGGCACCAGATGCTCTGCAGGCAGGGAGGGTCATAGCAGTCATCGTCCTCCCACACCTTCCAGGTCACCGCCTGGGCGCGGCGGGAATGCGGTGTCTTGGCAAGCTTCCGGGCGAGTGTCTCAATCTGATCGAACAGCTTCAGTCCCGGCACCTGATAGCCGAACAGCCGTTGATGATAGGTGTATTCCCAGCGGGTGTCCTTCGGATCGTTCGGATCGCGCACCAGATGGTCTTTGATGCCGTCGCAGACCTCCATCACGTATTCCTCCAGCTCTTCCGGCCCTCCGGGAAAATCCTTGTGGATCATCGGTTCTCCCAGCGGATCAGTGATGGTGATGATCATCGTGGCATCTTTGCTCGGCGGGTCCGCGGGCTTGTCGTATTCCGTTTTCAGGTTGCAACCCTTCTGGTGCAGCTCGATGAGCGACAGCTCCCAGGCGCGTGCGATGCAGTCTGCCTCGACATGCAATACCGGTATTCCTTTCATGTGATGTTCCGCTGATGCGGCGTCTGCAGCCAAACGCATCCGGTGCGCACTGTCCATCCCCGGTTCTTCCCGGCATGGGGTGGGATTCCGCTTCAGGTCGGTGGCGGCAACCCGCCCATCTGCCGCAACGCCTCGTAGCAGGCGATGCCCACGGCGGTCGAAAGGTTGAGCGAACGCAACCCGGTGTTCGCATG
>JBAZMN010000166.1:0-5196 GCA_041649735.1 Opitutaceae bacterium
CGCCCGATCACGGCCAGGAAAGCCGCCTCGCCGAACGGCGCGGCCAGCACGACGTCGGCCCCCGCCAGATAGGCGGCCTGTTCCTCCGCGGGCAGGCCCTGCGGCAGGGTGACGATCAGGGCGCAGCGCGGGGCGAGGGCGCGAAATTCCTGGATGGCCCGGGATGCATCCGCGGGCGGGGCCCCGACCGCCATCACGCAGACATCAAACATGCCGGCGTCGAGCAACGGCCGGGCGGAATCGAGGTCGGGCTTGCGCAGGGACGTGAATTCGACGGAGGAGGAGAGGGCCGCGGTTGGCGGAAGGACGACGCTGTCTTCAGCAATAATGAGAAGATGAATCACTGCAAAAATCCCGGGGCCCAGGCACGTCGATTGCGACGCATAACTCTCTGCCACTAAGTGGCGCATGGGAATATTAAGGCAACGGAAAAGTGACGATGGAGGCCGGTGCGCGCGGCTCGGTGTTTCTCCGGACACGGGCGCAGGTCAGGTTACGGCGCCAGCCCCGGTTCGAGCGACACGCGGAGCGCCTGGTGCAGGTCGAGTCGTCCGCAGCCAAGGCGAGCCAGGATGGCTGCGCTGCGTGGGGCGGCGCCGGCCGGCTGGAGCGCAGGCCTCCGGCCTGCAGACGGCTGAAGCCGGAAGCATGCCGACATGATCGGTGCACTACCGGCGCCCAAAATCTGATCTGCGCCCTCCGGGCGCGGGGCTTTTCAGCAAAGGTTGGACTTGGCCGCCAATTTGGGGTAAGGGGCAGGGTGTCCCTGTTTGTGCATCAAGCACCGCATCAATGATTACTGATTCATCACAAATCGAGATTGGGCGCATCCGGACCGATTTTGTGACCTATCAGAATCGCGCCGGGCTGCGCATCGCGGCCTGCCTCGATCATCTCGATGACGGGATGCGGACAAAACCATGGGTGCTGCTGGCGCCCAAATACGGCGAGACGAAGAAGAGCACGCTGCACCTCGCCTATTATCTGGCCGCGAACGGTCTGAACGTGCTCCGCTTCGATCCCACCAATCACGTCGGCGAGAGCGAGGGGATCATGCTGAACTTCACCATGCCGGGCGCGGTGGCGGATATTGTCGCCGGCCTGGACTATCTCGAGGCCACGTGGGGCGTCACCGAGGTGGTGGCGGTGGCCAACAGCCTCTCGGCGCGCTGCATGCTGCGTGTCGCCGCGAACGACGCCCGCCTCCGGAAGCTGCTCTGCGTGGCGGGGGTGGTCAACCTGCTGGCCACGATGCAGGAGATCTACAAGGAGGACATCCTGGGAATGTATCTGCAGGGACATCGCTGGGGCACCGCGGACTTTCTCGGCTTCGACATCAATGGCGACATCTTCCTCGACACCCTGATCCAGTCGGAACTCGGCGAACTTTCCGGCACGCTGGAGGACGTGCAGAAGCTGCGGGTGCCGTTTGTCTTTTTCTATGCCGAACGGGACGCATGGGTCGACCAGCGCGAGGTGGAGCAGGTGGTGGCGGCCAATCCGCGGGGCCGGCTGGTGCCGGTGGCGGCGGCGATGCATGAGGTGAGGGAAAATCCGCAGGCCGCCCGGCAGGTGTTTGAGCAGGTGGTATGGAGCTGTTTGCATGACACGTCCTATCCCGGCGAGGCCGCTGCGGGCCTGCGTATTCCGGGCAAAAAACTGATCCTGGCCCAGAACCGCTGCGAGCGGGACCGGATGCGGCGCTCGGAGGCGCCGGCGGCGGACGAAACGGAATTCTGGTCCAACTACCTGCGGAAATACAGCATCCTGGAGAAGTCCGCCGATTACCGGGCCTATCTCGACCTCGTGGGCCGCCTGTGCGGGCCGGTGCGGCCGGGCGCGCTGGTGCTGGACGCCGGTTGCGGCAACGGCCTGTTTGGACTCTGGATCCTGCGCGAGATCTGGCAGCGCCCCGTGCCGGCGAACGACGGCGCGCCCCTGGTCTACGTCGGCCTGGATCTCACCCAGCGCGGCCTGGCGGATGCGCTGGGCAACCACCTGGGCGGGCGGCAGAAACTGCACCCCGTCGCCAAGACCCGGGCGGCCCCCGCCCCGGGCCTGCAGTACTTCCTCGTGGATTTTGACCGGCTGGCCGGGCATCCGTCCGCGGCGGCGCGGCTGCCGTTTCAGGAGGGGACGTTCGATGTCATCTGCTGCAGCCTGGTCCTCTCCTATCTCCAGCGCCCCCAGGGACTGCTGCGCGAGCTGCACCGCGTGCTGCGACCCGGCGGCGCGCTGGTGGTCTCGAGCATGAAGCCGAACTGCGACCTGTCGGTCATCTACCGCGACTCGATCATGGCGAACGTCACGGCCGACGACATCGAGGCGGGGCGCAACCTGCTGCGCGCGGCGGGCAAGATCAAGTTGAAGGAGGAGATCGGCTATTACACCTTTTTCTCGCAAACCGAGCTGGCGGCGCTCGTGATGGACGTGGGTTTCAATGTGCTCGAATCGCATCTTTCGCTGGGTGAGCAGGCGGTGGTAATCAAGGCGGGCAAGTGACGACCTATCTCATTGCTTCGTCCTTCCTGAACTTCGTCGCGGGCCTGCTGCTGGCCTTCGCCGTGGTGCTGCGCGGCCGCAAGAACCAGCTCAACCGGAGATTCGGCGTCTTTGCGCTGAGCATCGGCGCCTGGTCGGCCGCCTACTTCCTCTGGCAGATCTCCCAGGACGCCGGGCGGGCGCTTTTCCTCACACGGCTGCTCATGGTGGCGGCTTATTTCGTGCCCGTCACCTACCTGCATTTTGTGGCGCAGCTGTGCGGCGAGCAGAAGCCGTGGTGGAACCGCCTCGGCTACGTCACCGCGCTGGTCCTGGTGGGGCTGAATCTGACCCCGGTCATGGTGGCCGGGGTCAAGCCGGCGATGGATCTGCCGTTCTGGCCGCGGGCCGGCGTCGGCTTTGCCTTCTACCTCGTGCTGTTTGTCCTCTACACCGGGCAGGCCGTGCTGCTGCTGCACCGGCATGCGCGCCTGGCCTCGGGCGCCCGGGCCACCCAGTTGTGGCACATCTTCTTCGCCACGCTGATCGGCTTCACGGGCGGGGCGACGAATTTCCCGCTGTGGTACGACATCCCCGTGCCCCCCATGGGCAATGCGCTGGTCTTCCTTTACCTCGTGACGGTGGCCAACGCCGTCTCGCGCTACCAGCTGCCGCTCGCGACGTATGACTTTGTGCACGCCGCGGTCTACATGGCCATGAGCGCCACCGCGTCCTTTTTCTTCCTGCTGGTCTACGCGGTCGGCGCCTCGCTGCAGGGGGTGGAGCTGTCCTCGGCCAACCTGCTCAACGGCTTCCTGCTCGGCATGGTCGTGAGCCTGTTCTTCTTCTGGATCGTGCCGCGCTTGAAGGACGGCACGGACCGCATCCTCGCCCAGACCTACCTGCGCAAGCGCATCGGCCAGCGCAGCCGGTTGAAGGGGCTGGCCGAGCAGATCTGCACCATCAGCGCCGAACAGGAGATCTTCGACACCACGGCGCGCGAGATCGCCGGCGCCATGAGCTTCGCCCACCTGGGACTGTTCATCCGCGGCGAATTCAGCGATGCGCACGCCCTGCGCGCCCAGGTCGGCTGGAGCCGCGACGGCTATGTCCTGACCGCGCTGGCCGCCGACAGCCGGCTGGTGCGCGTGCTGGCCGAGCGGCAGGCCCCCCTCATCTTCGACGGCTCGGAGGTCGAGCTGCCTTCCGAGGCGCTGGAGGCGATCGAGGAAACGCGGAAGACGATGCCATTTGAGGCGGCGTTTCCCATCCTGACGGAAGGTTTTCTGCTCGGCGTGCTCATCCTGAGCCCGCGGGAGGGCGGCGAGCGCTACACGGAAAACGATTTTTCCCTGCTCGAGGCCATCTGCCTGCAGCTCGGCGTCACCCTGCGCGCGCGCCAGCTGGAGCGGCGCGCCAGCCAGACGGAGAAGCTCATCTCGCTGGGCACGCTGGCGGCCGGCCTGGCCCATGAGCTGCGCAATCCCCTGGTTTCGATCCAGACCTTTTCCGCGCTGCTCAAGGAGCACGGGCATGAGCCGGAATTTCAGCAGGAGTTCGGCGCGATCATGCAGCGCGACGTGGGTCGCATCGCCAGCATCGTGGAGAATGTCGCCGCCTTTGCGGAAAACAGCTCGGTGGCGTTCGCTCCCGTCAAGATCGGCGAGGTCATCGCCGGCGTCGGCGAGATCGTGCGGCCCGAGCTCACGCGCGCCGGCGTGCAGTTCCAGGTCGAGGAGCTGCGCCACCTGCCGCCCGTGCGCGGCAACTACAGCCAGCTGCTCCAGGTCTTCCTCAACCTCCTGCAGAACGCCCTCCAGGCCCTCGAGGGCCGGGCGCACAGCCGCATCACCGTGGCGGCGACCGTGCGGGCGGACGACGTGCCCAAGCCCATGCTCTGCATCACGGTCGCGGACAACGGCCCCGGCATCGACCCGGCGCTGCTGCCGCGCGTGTTCGAGCCGTTCACAACCACGAAGTCCACCGGCGACCAGCGCAGCAAGCGGGGGATGGGATTGGGCCTCGCCATCGTCCGCCGCATTGTCCAGTACCATCAGGGTGCGATCGAGGTGACGAGCGAACTCGGCCGGGGCACGACGTTCTTCGTCTACCTGCCCGCCCACGACCACCAGCCATGAGCCCGGAGGAAGCCAGCACCCTGCCGGCCCCAAGGTTGTCCGGATCTCCCGTTCCGAACGGGCCCGCGGCCCTGCGGGCGCTCACCCGGGCCTTCGCCCACCTGCAGGACTTCGACGGTTTTGTGCATGGCCTGCAGGCTGCGCTCAACCAGGCCGATTGGTTCGGCCGCGTGACGCTGGACATCGCGGACCGGTCCGGGGCGGGGGAAACGCAGTTTGCCTTCGGCGAGCTGACGCTGCCCGTGCAGGGCGCCGCGGATGTCCACGGCGTGCTGCGCGTGACCGGCCGGGAGGAGCCGCGCATTTTCGGCTCCGAGGATTTGCATCTGCTCGCGGGGCTGGCCGATTTTCTGGCGGTCGTGCTCGATCGGGCGCAGGAGTGGCGGGAGGCGGGAAGCCACCGCCAGTTGCTGGGTTTTTTGCTCAACCAGGCGCCGGTCGGCATCGTGGCGTTTGACGGGCAGCACCGTGTGGCCGCGGGCAACGACCTCGCCCGGCGCTGGCTGGGCGGGGGCGCCGACCTCTGGAGTGCCCTGCAGGCGGCACTGCCCGGCGACACGCCGGCGGGTGCTCCTGT
>JBAZMN010000167.1:0-5193 GCA_041649735.1 Opitutaceae bacterium
ACTTCATTCTGCATCAGGCGGAGGTCATCCGGGCGGCGGACCAGGCCCTGCGCGACCGGCTGGCGGACCGGGGGAAAACGTTGCAGGCGGCGGGGAAAAAGCTGCGGGGTTTTGCCCGGCTCAATCACCGGCAGCAGGCCTTGGCCGCACATGCGCTGCATAACCCGGAGGCCCGGTACGTGATCGCCGGCCACCAGCGCAGTCATGGCGTCACGCACCAGACGGCGCGCGACGACCTCTTCGATCTGGCCCGGCGCGGGCTGCTGGCCGTGGGCAAGGAGGGGCGGATCTATGTCTTCCGGGTCCCCGCCGTCCTCCACCCGGCGAGCCGGGGCGGTCACGATCTGGTGAGGGAAGGCTAAGCCGGCGGACGCCATCCGTCTGGCGGCGGGTGCGGACGGGGCAACCGCAACCCTTGCTTCCCTTCACGAGGAGGCAGGCGCTGATGGCCGCGGAACGGCGGCGGCTTTCCGCTGCGGCTCGATGTATTCGCGCAGCAGTTTTTCATGCAGCTCATTCATGATGGCCGCGTGGGCAGGGTCGCCGGAGAGATTTTTGTTTTCGCCGGGGTCGGTGTCATGGTCGAACAGCTCGCGCTGAAGGATTTGCTTCGTCCGGCCATCGAACCAGACGGTGTAGCGATATCTGGCCGTGCGGAGGCTCCAGCCCACCGCGTCGTCGATCTCCGGGATAAGGTCACGCAGGGCGGACCTCACTATGATCGAGACGGCGCAGGCCCGCACGCGCCCCGGTTCGCCGCGCAGGAGCGGGAGGAGGCTTTCGCCTTCGAGATGCTTCGGCTTGGGGAGACCGAGGAGGTCACAAAACGTGGGATAAAGATCGAGCAGCTCGACCGGCTGGGACACGACCCGGCCGGCATGAGGCGCG
The DNA here is from genome assembly GCA_041649735.1 of Opitutaceae bacterium. GTDB lineage: Bacteria > Verrucomicrobiota > Verrucomicrobiia > Opitutales > Opitutaceae > Fen-1467. Next base: position 889 of record JBAZMN010000167.1, read on the forward strand.
GCGGGATCGACGATGATCAGCGGCACCCGGGTGCCTTCCTCGTAGTTGGTCACCTTGTTCCACTCGCCGTGCTCGCCGAGATGATACCCATTGTCGCTCCAGAGGACGACGATCGTGTTCTTGTCCAGGCCTTCCGCCTTGAGCTCGTCCAGGATCTGGCCGATCTGCACATCGACAAAGGTGATGCAGGCGAGGTATCCCCGGATCATGTCGCGCATCGTGACCTCGTCCACACTGCCGTCGGCCTTCTCGGGAAAGCGGTAGTATTTCCAGTTCGTCTGCGTGGGACCGGAAAACCGGGCGAACGGGCCGACATCGGCCGGCTGTTTGAGATTGGTAGCCAGCACCATTTGGTCCGCCGGATACCTGTCCCAGTAGCGCTTCGGGCAAACCAGCGGCATGTGCGGCCGGAACAGGCCGACCGCGAGAAAGAAGGGCTCCCCGCGCGCCTTCAATCGCTGCAGGGTGGTGACCGTGTCCGCGGCAATGATCGTGTCATTGTATTCAATGTCGGCGCGATCAGCGGCTTCAAAAGGAATACCGCGCGGGGGAAGGTTCAGGGACTTGTCCTTAAGCTTCGCCCGGCTTTCCGGGAGCACATAAAACTCGAACTCGTTGTAGGTCTCGGCCGGACCCAGCCGGTATTCGTCGAAGCCGCGTTCATCCCAATCGTGCCCGACCTTGCCGATGGAGACGGTGCGCCAGCCCTGCTGCCGCAGATACTGTGGCAGGGTGACGATATCGGGACGCAGGTGGCGGATGCTCTGATTCGGATCGTGCAGCGATCCTTCGCCGGTGGAGAGGTAGATTTGCCGTCCCGCCTCATCGGGCCGGAGACCGGAGAGCAGGCTGGTGCGCGAAGGCATGCACAGCGCGAACTGGCAATGGGCGCTGTCAAAGCGCACCCCGGCGGCCGCGAGCGTGTCCATGTGCGGCGTGATCGCCCGGGGCTGTCCGTAACAGCCGAGCCACGGCCGCATGTCGTCGGCGCAAATGAAAAGAACGTTGGGGCGCGGCCGTTCGGCCGCGAGGGTTGCATGCACCAGCAGCCCAAAGACGAGGGCAAAAGCTTTTTTCATCGGATCGGGGTCGCGGATACTTGGGAGATTCTGAACGGACCCCTCTTTGTCAGGTCACTGCACCAGCAGGAAGCGGCGGGGAGGTGGTGATCAATCTTTCCTGCCGACGAGTCGGCCGGGTGCCACGCGAAAATGACCGCGGCCCGCCGGCTGCCCCCGCCGCCGGACAGGGAGGAGAGGGGGGTGCGTCCATCCGAAATTCCACTTACGATGGGCCTGCCGCCGGCCGGCCGGCAATATTTATCCGCGGCCCGCCTCGGACAATCGCCCGGCTCAGCGCTTGAAGGGCAGGCGTGAGTCCGCCGTCGCCACCGCCTGACGCAGCCGGGCGACACGGCATTTTTCCGCCCGCCAGATGCTTTCCAGCCGGGCAAAATCGTCGTCCTTCGAGCCGGTCACGATGCAGTAGTCCTGCTGCGTCCATTGCTCGACCTCGTACAGCGCGGTCTTCATGCGCCGCTCGATCTGCTCCTTGGAATCCTGGCCGCGTGTGAGCAGGCGGTCGTAGATCGTCTCCATGTCCGGCGGCATGATGAAGACCGACACGAGCCGGCCGCGCATGGTCGAGTGGCCTTCGAATGCCTGCCGGTAGGCGCGGGCCCCCTGCACGTCGACGTTGACCACGAGGTCGACATCGCGGGCCAGCTTGTTGAACACGGCGCTCTTCTTCGTGCCGTAGCGGGAGGCGTGGACCTGGGCCCACTCGAGGAACTCATCATTCGCCAGCGCCTCGTCGAATTCGGTGTTGCTCAGGAAATAGTAGTCGACGCCGTGCCGTTCGCCCTCACGCGCCGCGCGGGTGGTGCAGGTGACAAGGCGCTCAACTTCCGGGTGGGCGGCGACGAGCCGCTGGCACAGGGTGGTCTTGCCGGTGCCGGTGGGGCCGGCGATGAGCAGCAGCAGTCCGCGGACTTCCTTGGGCGGGGGGATCATGACGGGGTGGGGTCAGTAGGTGAACGCCACCACGTTGAGCAAAAGCCCGTAGGCAAGCAATCCCGCGCCGAGGACCCGGGCCCGCCCCGGCGTGGCGAACAGCCACTGGAAAAAGTCGCGCAGCCGGTAGGGCACGGCCACGAGGTAGAGGGCGGCGAGGATGGCCACGAAAACGAAGGTGACGAGGAAGAGCCGCTGCGGCTGGTCATACTGCATGAACGCGGCGTCAAGCAGCGTCGAGGCGGTCAGCAAGGTGAGGATGCCCAGGCCGCGCACGGCGAGAAAATCGGGCACATACTTGATCGACAGCACGCCCAGCGCGGCAAATCCGACCACCCAGGGGATGTTGGAGCTGCCGAGAATGCGGTCGGCATCGCCCATGTTGGCCACGCGCACCAGGAACCAGAGCGCGCCGCCGCCAAAGAACACCAGGGTGCCGGCCAGCGAACGCGGCAGGGCCTTGAGCGTGGAGATCACGACGGGATGGTTGGGCAGCAGCAGGGCGCCGAGTGCGGTGAGAAAAAGTCCGGGGAGCAGCGTGGCGAGAAAAAGGGACATAAGATCGTTCGTGTTCTCCTACGAAGGGGATGATTAAGATTAGGATAACGAGAACGATCAAGCTTCCACACCCGCCAGCCGGAGATCGCCGTAAAGCGCGCTGGTGGAGGCGCGCGTGATGCGGATGGGCACCAGTCCGCCGATGAGACGCTCGGCGGCTTCAAAGTGCACGGTCCGGTTGCCGCGGGTGCGGCCCATGAAGCGCAGGCCCTTCCGGTCCGGGCCCTCGACCAGCACCTCCTGCACGGTGCCGATCAAGGCCTGGTTCCGGCGGCGGGAGTTTTTTTCGAGCAGGCGCAGCAGGATCTGGTTGCGCTCCTCCTTCACTTCCTCGGGGACCTGGCCGGGCATCGTCGCGGCGGGGGTGCCGGTGCGGATCGAGTACTTGAAGATGTAGGCCATGTCGTAGTTCACGGCTGCAAACAGGGCGCACGTTTGCGCGAAATCCTCCTCGGTCTCGCCGGGAAAGCCCACGATGATGTCGGTCGAAAAATACATGTCGGGCCGGACGGCGCGCAGAGCGGCGACGATCTCGAGGTAGCGCTCGCGCGTATAGGGCCGGTTCATGGCGCGCAGGATGCGGTTGCTACCCGATTGCAGCGGCAGGTGCACATATTCGCAGAGCTTGGGCAGGCGGCCGTAGGCTTCGACCAGATCCGGCTTGAAGCCGCGCGGATGCGGCGAGGTGAAGCGGAGGCGCGCCAGACCGTCGATTTCGTGCAGGCGCTCCAGGAGCTGCACAAAAGGGGTCACCCCCGGGCGCGCGGCCGGCGGGCCGGCGGTGCGCCGGCCGTAGCTGGTGACGATCTGGCCCAAGAGGGTGATCTCCCGGACGCCACGCCCGGCCAGCTCGCGGCACTCGGCCACGATCTCGTCCATCGGGCGCGAACGCTCGTCGCCGCGCGTCTTCGGCACGATGCAGAAACTGCAATCCATGTTGCAGCCCTGCTGGATGGAGACGAAGGCCGTAACCTGGCGCTCCGCCAGCACGTGATCGCGGATCGTGTTCTGCGAATCCGGCTCCTCGGCGATGTCGACGATCGTCTCGCCCACGGGCAAGCCGGCTTCATGGGCGACCCGGAGGTTGTCGAGGTAGCCGGGCACCTGGTGGAACTTTTGCGTGCCGACGATGAGGTCGAGGTCGGGCAGCTGGTCGAGCAGCGTGGCGCCGCGGTTCTGCGCCATGCAGCCGAGGATGCCGAGGATAAACTGCGGCTGGCGGCGCTTGCGCGCGGCCAGGTAGCCGGCCTTGCCGATGGCCTTCTGCTCGGCGAGGTCGCGCACGCTGCAGGTGTTGAGCAGCAGGATGTCGCAGTTGTCCTCGTCGGAGACGATGCGGTAGCCCCGGGCGCGCAACATCGCCGCGACCGCCTCGCTGTCGCGCTCGTTCATCTGGCAGCCGTAAGTCTTGATATGGACTCTATTCATGGGCGGCCGTCTTGCCGCGCCGCAGCGTCACGGCAAAAAGCCGTGAAGCGAAGGCGGGGGGGATAGTGACGCGGTTCATCCTCGGGACGGGCCTAACTACCCGCCCCACCCGCCCGGTCAACGCGGGAAAGCAGAAACCCTAGCTTGCGAAGCAGAGCGGACGGGCGATAGGCCGGATTACCTCACCCCCGTCAGCGATCAGTGGATTGTAACGACGCGGCAAGCGACTAGCTGGAGGTCTTTGGTTTGGAACGATCCATGATGTAGATTCTCCCATCGGCAGATTTTTCCACGGCGAGTTGGAGCC